>NZ_JBVVPP010000011.1:164430-211211 GCF_055811315.1 Bradyrhizobium sp. MI1.4
GTGCGCAATTGCGCACTAGGCCGGGACGACAGCGAGAGGAACTGCCTTCCCTCCAGCCCGTTAGCCTCTCGATACCTGCCACTGACCGCAGAGCATCGAGCCATGTCCGACGCCTACGATTATTTTCGCGAGCACGCGATCGCCGCCGTCCGCAAGGCGCGGGCGCTGCCGCCCGGGCGGCCGAAGCAGAAGCAGCGCACGGTGGCGCGCGTCTATCATCTCCTCTCCAGAGAGGCGGCGCTCGCGCCGAACATCCATCATCTGGATGATTTTCGCGCGGCGCGCCGGGCGGAGCGGCAGATCGGCCGCTGATCTCCGGGCAGCCTGTCGGCATTCGTCCCATGCAAATTCGAACGGCTGCCATTCCACGGGAATAGAGCCCCGCGGCGCTCCACACAGGTTGACGTCTGCCCCGTCAGCCCGTTGGATGCGCGCGCAAACAGGGGCTTCTCATGACTTTTTCCAGCATCTTTGCGCAGTTCGTTGCGCTTCTCGGTGGCATCGCGCTGCAATGGCGAAAGCTGTCGGGCACCGTGCCTGCGCCGGCCTGGGGCCAGTCGCCCGCCATTCCACAAGCAAAGCCGCAAGGCGCCATTCCGACACTGAAGATGCCGACGGCGCGGGGCTGGAGCGAAGGACAGAAGCCGACGGTCGCACCCGGGCTCAAGGTCAATGCGTTCGCGACCGGCCTCGACCATCCGCGCTGGATCGAGGTGCTGCCCAATGGCGACGTGCTGATCGCGGAGGCGACGCAGATCGCGGGGGCGCCGCGGTCCGTGTTTCACTACGCAATGCAAGCGACGATGCGGCGCGCCGCCGCGCTCGGCGTCAGCGCCAACCGCATCACGCTGCTGCGCGACAAGGATGGCGACGGCGTCGCGGAGTATCGCGGCGCGTTCATGGAAAACCTCAGCCAGCCGTTCGGCATGGCGCTGGTCGGCGACACCTTCTATGTCGGCAACACCGACGGCGTGATGGCCTTCCCGTACGTGGCGAATGCCGATCGCATCACCGCGCCGGGCAAGCGCCTCACCACTTTCAAGCCGAGCGGCCACTGGACCCGCAGCCTGCTCGCAAGCCCCGACGGCAAGAAACTCTATGCCGGCGTCGGCTCGCTCAGCAACATCGGCGAGATGGGCATGGAGGTCGAGGAAGGCCGCGCCGCTGTCTACGAGCTCGACCTCGTCGCCGGTACGCACCGCATCTTCGCCGCCGGCCTGCGCAACCCGGTTGGTCTCGCCTGGGAGCCGACGACCGGTGTGCTCTGGACCGTCGTCAACGAGCGCGACGGCCTCGGCGACGAAACGCCGCCGGACTATCTGACCTCGGTGCGCGATGGCGGTTTCTACGGCTGGCCCTATTGCTACTGGGGCAAGACGGTGGATGACCGCGTGCCGCAGGATCCGGCGATGGTCGCCAAGGCACTCACGCCTGACTACGCGCTCGGCGGCCACACCGCCTCGCTCGGCCTGTGCTGGATGCCCGCGGGCACGCTGCCGGGCTTCCCCGACGGCATGGCGATCGGCCAGCACGGCTCGTGGAATCGCAGCACGCTGTCCGGCTACAAGCTGGTGTTCATCCCGTTCGAGAACGGAAAGCCTTCGGGTCCAGCACGCGACATCCTGTCCGGCTTCCTCGCGCCGGACGAGAAAGAATCCTACGGCCGTCCGGTCGGCGTCGTGATCGGTCCCGACAAGAAATCGCTGCTGATGGCCGACGACGTCGGCAACGTGATCTGGCGCGTGACGGGCGCTTGAAGGTTATGTTCCAACGCTAAGCGTGGTGCGCTGCTTGCGGAGCAGCGCGATCACCGACAGTGCCGTGATCAACCCGGTCTTGGGATTCTCGGAGGGGACGTTCTCGATTGACATCGAGAAGCGCGCGGAATCCGACTCGACCTCGATGCGATGAACATTGCGCGTCACGGTCGGGTCGGCCCAGATTTGCACCTGGGTGCGATCCGGCCCGACGCCCGCGAGCGACAGCGCGACCGCAACGTTGAGGTTGGCCGGAAAGCCTTTCGCTGCCTCCCGCGCGGTGCCCTCGAACAGCTTGAGCGGCTCGCGCAGATTGTCGATATCGATGTTGTTCGCGACGATGAACGGCGCGCCCTTCAACCCGTCGATCGGCTTGCGCGTGACCATCTTCACCGAATGGATGGTGCCGATCGCAGCGGCGTTGACGGCGTCGAGCCCGATCAGCGCGCCGGTCGGCACGAGGATGCGGCCGCCATTGGCCCGGGCGAGATCGACGAGATCAAAATTGTCGAGCAGCCCTCCGACGCTGACAACGACCGCGGCCCTGCCGCGTTTCACCGCGGGCTCGACGATCGCGCGGAGTTGGCTGCTCGGCGCGCACTCCACCACGATATCAGCGGCGTCGCCGAGCTGGTCGAGCGGCAGTAGGGATGGCGGACGACGCAGGCTGCCGAGCAATTTCTGATGCTTTGCAGGATCGCGCACCGCCACGGCGGAGAGCGTCAATCCCTCGATGCCCTGATCGAGCGCGGTCGCGATCTTGGTGCCGATCGAGCCGAGCCCCGCGACGGCAACCCGCAATTCGTTCGAAGCTGTCCGTTCAGCCATCGCATCACCCCTCTCGCCAAGTCGATGTCATAGCGCCTCAGGCGTCGCGCGCATAGCTGCGCAGGCGCGTCTCGAGCACGGAGAGCATTGCGTCGCGGGCGGGGTCGCGCGAGCCGCGCAGCCATGCGGCAGCGAGCGGCAGCCGGCCGACGGGCCCGATCTGCTTTGGCCGCAGCGGCACGAAGCGCACGCCTGACACCGCCATCCGCATGGTCCAGCGCGGCACGATCGCGACCCCGAGCCTGGTTGCGACGAGATTGATGATGGTCTGCTTCTCGTCGGCGACCTGCACGACGCGCGGCGTGAGGCCTGCCTGCTCGAATAGTCTTATCGTGAGGTCGTGGCTGTGCGGCCGCGAGCGACGATCCGGCACCAGCATCGCCTCCTCGGCGATCTCCGCCAGCGTGATCGACTTGCGTTTGGCCAGCGCGTGGCGCTGCGGGAAGGCCACGATGGCTGTTTCCTGCAGCAGATCGCGGAATTCGAGCCGCTTGTCCCGCTGAGCCGGTGGACGCACGAAGGCAAGATCGAGCGCGCCGGTCAGGATCTTTGGCAGCAGCCGGACGGTCTTCTCTTCCAGGAGCTGCACTGCGATATCGGGATGCTTTGCGCGAAAATCGCGCAGCAGCGCCGGTAACAGCCCCGCCGCGGCACTGTCGATGGCGCCGACCCGGAGTTTTCGAGCAGCCCCAGCGCGCGCGCGATTGCGCAGGTTGGTCTCGACCGCCTCGACGCGGGCGAGGATGGCACGGGCATCACGCAGCAGCGTCGCGCCATCTTCCGTCAGCGACACCGCACGCGTCGTCCGTGCGAACAGTCGCGTGTCCAGATCCTGCTCCAGCAGCTTGATCTGGCGGCCCAGCGCGGAGGGCAGCATCTGGAGATGCTGCGCCGCGTGGCCGAAATGCAACTGCTCGGCCGCCGCCACGAAGCATCGCAACTGATGCAATTCCATCCACCGGTCCTCTGATCCTGTGACGGGATTATATCATTTTTTTGTATAAACCAGCGCCGATTGAGTCCCGGCCCCTAGGTTCGCTAGCGTTACGCAACCCCACCGACATCTGGACGGAGCCCTTCATGCGCACCCATTCGATTGCAGCGATCCCCGCGGACGGCATCGGCCCCGAGGTCATCTCCGCCGGCGTCCGCGTGCTGGAGGCGCTGGCCAACCGCAGCGGTGACCTCGCCTTCAACATCAAGACCTTCGACTGGGGTTCGGACTATTACAAGAAGCACGGCGTGATGATGCCGGCCGACGGTCTCGCGGAGCTCAAGAAATTCGACGCGATCTATTTCGGCGCGGTCGGTGCGCCCGACGTGCCCGATCACATCACGCTGTGGGGCCTGCGGCTGCCGATCTGCCAGGGCTTTGACCAATACGCCAATGTGCGGCCGACCAAGATCTTGCCGGGCGTCGCCTCGCCGCTGCGCAATGTCGGCGTCGGCGACCTCGACTGGGTGATCGTGCGCGAGAATTCCGAGGGCGAATATGCCGGCATGGGCGGCCGCGCCCACAGGGGTCTCCCCGAAGAGGTCGGCACCGAGGTCGCGGTGTTCACCCGCGTCGGCGTGACGCGGATCATGCGCTATGCATTCGAGCTGGCGCGGTCGCGCCCGCGCAAGTTCCTGACCGTGGTGACCAAGTCGAACGCGCAGCGCCATGGCATGGTGATGTGGGACGAGATCGCCGCCGAAGTCGCGGCCGAATTCCCCGATGTGACCTGGGACAAGATGCTGGTCGACGCCATGACGGTGCGCATGACGCTGCATCCGAAGAGCCTCGACACCATTGTCGCGACCAATTTGCACGCCGACATCCTCTCCGACCTCGCCGGGGCGCTGGCGGGCAGCCTCGGCGTCGCGCCAACCGCCAATATCGACCCGCAGCGCCGCTTCCCCTCGATGTTCGAGCCGATCCACGGCTCGGCCTTCGACATCACCGGCAAGGGCATCGCCAACCCGGTCGCGACGTTCTGGACCGGCGCACAGATGCTGGAGCATCTGGGCGAGAAGGACGCGGCGGTGCGGTTGATGGCGGCGGTGGAGCGCGTCTGCGCGGCCGGCGTGCTGACGCCCGATGTCGGCGGCAAGGCGACGACAAAGGACGTGACGGATGCCGTGATCGAAGCGATCCACGGATCGAACGTGTAATCCGAGCTACGTCAGCGGGAGGCGCCAGGGATTCCGAAAAATTTTGAGCCCCCCTCTTGAAACCAAAACGGGCTTTTTTTATTTTTCCGCTGCCGCCGAGAGGTGGTGTTCCCGACGCCTGTAGGGTCGGGAAGCTGAGACGGGCACCGGTCGTGTCCGGTGTCGTTCGTATCCATTTTGCTCCTTGGAGGATCTGGCTATGCGCACTTACGACTTCTCTCCCTTGTGGCGTTCGACCGTTGGCTTCGACCGCCTTTTCGACCTCGTTGAAACGGCACAGCGTGCCGGCGAGGACAACTATCCTCCCTACAACATCGAACGTCTCGGCGAGGATCGCTACCAGATTTCGCTTGCGATTGCGGGTTTCTCACCCAACGAGGTCGCGGTGACGGCCGAGCAGAATGCGGTGACCGTCGAGGGAAACAAGCCGGACAGAACCGAACGCGAGTATCTCTACCGGGGCATTTCCGCGCGACCGTTCAAGCGGCAGTTTAACCTGGCCGAGTATGTTCAGGTGCACAGCGCCTCGTTCGAGAACGGCTTGCTCAAGATCGAACTGGTCCGAGAAATCCCTGAAGCCATGAAGCCGCGGCGAATTGCCATCAATGCCGCGCCGTCCGGCAACGTGCATCAACTCGAGGGCAAAGCCGCCTGAATTCGGTCTGTCGGAGGCCCGGTGATCCCGCCCGATCGTCGGGCGGGATCGGCCATGGCCTTCGATCGCGTACCCGAATGCAAGTCAGAGGTTTTAGAGAAAGGAGGAGGACCTCTCATGCTCGATCATGCCGACAACATCATCGATCTGAACGCGATATTGCACCCTGGCTCCGTCTATGATCATCCCCGCGACGTCATAGCCGATCCAACTTTGTCGATCGGCGAGAAGCGCGCGATCCTCACGTCCTGGGCTTCGGACGCAGCCAGTGTCGCCTCGAGCCCGACATTGCGGGAGCTGCCCGGCTCGGACAAAGCCGTCACCATCGACGAAATTCTGGAAGCGCTCGCGAGCCTCGACCACCATCCGAAGGGCCCTCCGGGCGGCAAGCCGGTCCGCACGCGATCCGTCGAACGAACCGGCCTCGCAGCCTAGGCAACGACAGCTCAACGGGGATTGCGATGATGCTTGATGAAGAGCTGGCCTTGTTGCGCGGCCACCGCAGCAACATCAGCCGCTATCAGCGGTTGCTCAAGACCGAGCTGACCGAGTTCGAACGGCGGTTCATCGAGAGACGTGTGTCCGAGGAGCGCTCGGCGATCGAGAAGCTCGCCGTCTCCGCCTTTCCGCTCACCTTTCAGGCTCCGAGCCGGGCAATGGGGAACGCCACCACGCGCCTGACGGCAAGCCGGCACGGGTGATCGACATGCCCGAACACCTCCCGACATTCGAAGTGTTCCTGAAGAAGTGCGGTCGAAGGACATGGCGATGGCGTGTCTGCACGACGGAAGGACGCCTGGTCATGCACGGCTTCGAAAATGGCCGACCCGCTGCCAAATATGCGGCTGACAGGTCCTTGTTTATGATGCTTCTCGCCGCGCCCTATGGCCCGGCGGGCCGGGCTTCCGCCACGGCTCGCTCCTCCTTGGCGACTCCCGCATCAAGATGGCTGCCGCGGCACAAGATGCGTGAATGACAGGTGCCGCGAGGGATGGTGCCTGGCATCAGCCAAGCCCATCCCGGCCATCTCCGTTGCTGACCGCTTACCGCCGTCCCGGCGGGGGGGTCGCCATGGCGGCTGTCGGCTCCGGCGGCGTCAGGTGGCGTGGAACGATGATGGACTGGCCGGGGGTGAGCGTCGCGTTCTCCGGCAGCGAGTTGCTCTGCGCCAGCGACCACAGCGGCACGCGATTGGCTGCCGCGATGCTCTCCATGGTGTCGCCGCGGCGCACCGGTAGCCGCACGCCACTGTCCCACAATTCGACCAGCGTATTCGCCGGCACGAGATAACGCAGCGGCACGGCATCGACCTGCGTCTGGGGCGGAATGCGCGGCAACTGCGTGACCATATCGACGATCTGACGGTGGATGTCGTCGGACTTCTCGATGTTGATGTGGCTGACCCGCGCGTTCTCCTTCAGGTCATAGCTCGCATAGTGACCGCGATAGCCCGGCACCGCGACCACGTTGCCGCCGCCAAGCACGCTGTCGGAGAGATAGATGTTGATGAAGCGCTCGACATTGAGCGGCACGTCGCCGGTCGCATGCGCGGGATCGATGGTGATGACGAGGCTGATCGGGATGTTCTCCTTGGCCGCCATCTCGGAGATGACGATCGAGCAAAGCCCGCCCATCGAATGCCCCATCAGCACGATCGGCGCCGGCGCTTCCTTGTAGCTGGAGATCGCACGATCGCCGATCCATCGGCAGATGGTGAATTCATAGACGTTAGCCGAAAAGCCGGCCTGCGTCAGCTTCTCTTCGAGCCGGTCCATGCCGGTGGAGAAGAACGGCCCCATGGCGCCACGGAACAGGTAGATCTTCGGCGGCGGCAATGGCTCGAACGGTGGGGGCGGCGGCGCGACGGGTGCGGCCGCGGCGGGCTTCGTCTTGGCAGGTGAGGCAGCGGTCGTCCCGGTGCTCAAGGCGAGCAGCGCAACGGCTGCCAGCGCGAGAAGTCGCCTCAAATCGATCATCAGTCCAGCAGTCCCACTCCGGGAGGCTGCAGCCTCCCCCAAAGGCGCTTAGTGACGGTCGATTGGGTGGAATTTGGGGCACGGAACCGGGGCTCGATCCGCGCTCATTCCAGCATCTCGCCCCCCAATCACTGCATGCTCTTGAGCCTGCTGCGGTGTGCGGCCTGTTTCGCGCGGTTGCCGCAGACCGCCATGATGCACCATCGCCGCGCGCGTCTGCGCGTGTGGTCGGCGAACAGCATGGTGCAGTTGTGCCCCTCGCACGCCTTGACGTTCGAAAAATCCTCGTCGCAAACGAACTTCGCCATGGCTTCGCCAACCGGCAGCAATAGCGCCTCCGGCGATCGCCAGCGCCGCCTCATTCGCAATGCCAGAGCGCCGCCATCGGCATGGCCCGGCTCGATCCGGCTGAACGCTTCGTCGCGCTCCAGCAGGCTGTTCAACGGATCGAGCTCGCGCAATGCATCCGTCGTGAGCGGTCGGCCTGCATGCTTGCGCACGAAGCCCCTGAACCATTCGCGCAAGGCGCGCGCCTGATCCGCAACCTTGTCCAGCTCCTCCGGCGTGGCGCGCGCCGTCAGCGCGTGCAGATCATCCGCGGGCACCAGCTTCGCCTGCGCCAGCCAGTCGATCAGGCCATGACCATCATCGATCCAGTCGACCGGCGTATCGAGCGGCGTCGCCACCGAGTTGAGGAAGTCGAGGCCGAGAGAGTCGGCGATGAACATGGCGGGCGGGCGGTCCATGAGCGGTCCTTGGCCGGTCGGGAGCATGGACTCAGATAACCTGATAGAACGGCATTGACAAGTTACGGTAAGGAGACGTAACCTCTTAGTAGGCAATTTAGTGGTTACTAAGATGGAGAATGTCATGGCCGCAATCGCGTACCGCACCGCGGATGTCGAGGGCTTCAAGGTGTTCTATCGCGAGGCCGGTCGTGTCGGAGCGCCAAAACTCCTGCTGCTGCACGGCTTCCCCAGCGCAGGCCACATGTTTCGTGACCTCATCCCGCTGCTGGCGGACAGGTTTCATATCGTGGCGCCCGACCTTCCCGGCTTCGGCCAATCCGACATGCCTTCGCGCAAAAGCTTCCGTTACACGTTCGACAATTTCGCGCGCGTGATCGAACGCTTCACCGAAATGATCGGGTTCGACCGTTTCGCGGTCTACGTTTTCGATTACGGCGCGCCGACTGGTTTCCGGCTTGCGCTCAGTCACCCCGAGCGGATCACGGCAATCATCTCACAGAACGGCAACGCCTACGAGGAAGGGCTCAGCGACGACTGGACTCCGCTCAAGACCTATTGGCAGGATCCGTCGCCGGCCAATCGCGACGCGCTACGCGCGCTCCTCACGCCGGAAGCGACGCGCTGGCAGTACACGCATGGCGTCCCCGATCCGATGACCGTGTCACCGGACGGCCAGAGCCTCGACAACTTCTACCTTGCGCGCCCGGGCTCGGACGACGTGCAGCTCGACCTGTTCGGCGACTACAAGAGCAACGTCGCGCTCTATCCGGCCTTCCAGGACTATTTCCGCAAGCACACGCCGCCGTTCCTCGCGGTCTGGGGCAAGAACGACCCATTCTTTATTCCGCCCGGCGCCGAAGCGTTCAAGCGCGATAATCCGAACGCCTTGGTGCAGTTCTTTGACACCGGTCATTTCGCGCTGGAGACGCACGCGAAGGAAATCGCGGACAGCATTCGTACCTTCCTGACGTAACGGGGGCTGTCCTCCGCGAAAGTTACGCCGCCAGGCTCTGCTGAGCGCGGAATGCGCTGATCGCCATATGGACGAGATGCAGCTTGCCTTTGACCGCCGGCGATATGTCGAAGGGATATGCATCGCTCATCCCGAGCGAGCGGTTGAGTTCGTTGATGCTGCGAGCAAGCGGCATCCACAGTGCCAGGAGTGCCTCGAAGTCGCTCTCGAGATAGGGATCCGTCAGGGTCTGCCGGGCGCGCTCGTCCAGCGCCAACGGCAAACCTGCCAGCGAGTCGAGCGTCGACACGATATGCAGGAAATGCGCGAACGTTTCCGCCCAATCCTCCCAGGGGTGGGACGTGGCGTACTCGCTGATGAAGCCGCTTCGGTCGTATGAACGATCGGCGCGGCTGTAATAGGAGTTGATCGCGGCCTGATAGTCCTGCGCTTGGTCACCGAAGATCAGCTTGAACGGGGCCTGGAATGTCGTGCCGTCGACGAGCAGGTCCCAATAGAAGTGACCGATCTCGTGCCGGAAATGCCCGAGCAGCGTGCGGTACGGCTCCCGGAACGCCACGCGGCGAGATTCTCGTTCGACATCGTCGGCCTCCGCAAGGTTGAGCGTGATCAGGCCCGAGAGATGCCCCGTCACGATCGGACCGACCTCGTCCGAAAGAATGTCGAAAGCCAATTCTGCGCCGGTGCGCGATGCGAGCGGAAGCTTGAGGCGACTGAGATCATAGAGAAGACGGCGCTTGGCTTCCTCCATACGGCGCCAGAGCATGATGTTTCTGGTGCTGCCGAGGTTTGGAATTGTGCGCGTGAGGCGGCACGAGCCGCAATACCAGTCCGCGCCCTCGACACACCAGTTGCAGCCGATGATCTCGCGGTTACGGCAAGATTGATGGGATGCAAGTTTCGTCATCTCGATGCGCGAGGAATCGAACGCCAGCTCGGTGCTGCAATTCGTGCACGCGACGTGCTCGAACGAGACAGGATGGCGGCATGACGGGCACTGAAAAAACTTCACGTGGACTGGCCTCAGACAGACGGCATACCGGAAACCCGGCGTATCACTTCGAGGAACTCGTGCGACCGTCGCTGTTGTCGGCGAGCAACGCCCGCTGGGTTCGGAGCGCGTGCCGCCTTAACAGGACGGCTCGCGTCGCGCTCAACTGGCCCGATTGAGGCTGCGGCTTTTTCTCCAGGACATGTTCGGAAACAGGCCGGCCGGCCCAGGTTCGCTCGGGCTGAACCGCCATGGGGCCGACGTCTCGTCTCCTCGTCATGGTGTAACAACACCAGATCGTGTGCCGAGTTCCCTTCGTTCGACCGGCGGGTGATCAAGTCCCGGCTTGTGCAGATACGACAATGCCGCCGTCGGCATGACGGCGGCATTGTCAATTCAGTGGCTTGCGGCGAAGGGCTTAATTCCGGGGAGCCGTTGCCGCCGCCGAGCGCGCCGGCCCGGGCCCGCCGGGTTCGGCAACCGGAGCAGGTGCGCGCGAGCGCATGATTGCGGCGTCGATCTCGGCAATCACGCGGCGCTGGATCGCCTCGTTCTTGTCGATCGAGATGTGGCCGACGCCGGAGCCGCGGACGTCGACATTGTCGAGCTTGCCGCGAAAACCGTCTGCGCGCTTCACCGGCTCGCCGGGGCCGTCGCCGATATAGATGTTGATGTAGCGTTCAGCGCCGGTCGACAGCTTGGTCTTGAACACGGAGTCGAGCCCGATCGCGAGCTTCACGGGCACGCCAAGACGGTTGAGCTTGGCGATCATGTCCGGCAGAGCGGTCGCGCCGGAGGAGTGCCCGACCAGCACGATGGTCTTGAGCCGGCCGGCCTTGTAGGCAGTGGCGGCCTCATCGGCGAGCGAGGACCAGGACACGAAATTCGCCACGGTCACCGGGATGCCCTGCGCCTGGAGCCGGGCGCCGATCGTGTCGAGCCCGAGCGAGAAGATGTTGAGCACGCCGCGGAGGAGGTAGACATGCGTGGTCGCGACCGCAGCCTGGCTCGGCGCCGCCCTGGCGGTGGTCGGGCTGATGGCAACAGCTGACAGCAGGAGCAGGCCCATCGCCCAGGCACGGAGGGCGGACAACTGGCTGACGCCAGCGGTGTGACGGCCGTTCGGTCTCATCGATCTTTTCCCTGGGAATATGCTTCGGCCGGAATCGTAGCCATGGCCTGCTCGCAGACGCAACAAAGAGCCGCGTGAACGACGATCTTAGCATCAAGCCGTGACCATCGCGCAACACTTGCCCGAAACCTGCCACGGAAGGAGCTGTTTCGAGGCCATTTTTCTCCCGCTAATTGCAGCCGCGCAAGGGCCTTCCTATGTCAGGGCTCCGCTGACCCGCCCCTCCCGGTAGGTTCCAGCCTCCCCTCCCCAGCCTTAGCCCCTCAGACTTGCGGCAATCATGTCCTCCATCATTTCCGTCGCCAATTTGTCGAAGACCTATGGGTCCGGCTTCAAGGCGCTCAAGAACGTCAATCTCGACATCACGCGCGGCGAAATCTTCGCCTTGCTCGGCCCCAACGGCGCCGGCAAGACCACGCTGATCTCGATCATCTGCGGCATTGCCAATCCGAGCGAAGGCAAGGTCCTCGTCGGCGGCGAGAACATCCAGACCTCCTATCGCAAGGCGCGCTCGCTGATCGGGCTGGTGCCGCAGGAATTGCACACCGATGCCTTCGAGAGCGTGTGGGCGACCGTGAGCTTCTCCCGCGGGCTGTTCGGCAAGCCGAAGAACCCCGATCATATCGAGAAGGTGCTGAAAGACCTCTCGCTGTGGGACAAGAAGGACAGCAAGATCATCACGCTCTCCGGCGGCATGAAGCGTCGCGTGATGATCGCCAAAGCGCTGTCGCACGAGCCGCAGATCCTGTTCCTGGACGAGCCGACCGCCGGGGTCGACGTCGAACTGCGCAAGGGCATGTGGGAGGTGGTGCGCACGCTCCAGCAATCCGGCGTCACCATCATCCTGACCACGCATTACATCGAGGAAGCCGAGGAGATGGCCGACCGCATCGGCGTCATCAACAAGGGCGAGATCGTGCTGATCGAGGACAAGGCCACCTTGATGCAGAAGCTCGGCAAGAAGCGGCTGACGCTGCATCTGCAAGGCAAGCTCGATGCGCTGCCGGAGAGCCTCAGGCATTACGAGCTCGACCTCTGCGACGGCGGCGCGACGCTGGTCTACGACTACGACACCCAGGGCGAGCGCACCGGCATCACCAGCCTGCTCGGCGATCTCCGCACGGCCGGCATCCGCTTCAACGATCTCGACACGACGCAATCGTCGCTCGAGGACATCTTCGTCGATCTCGTGAGGGCCTCATGAACTACCGCGCTGTCCGCGCCATCTACCTGTTCGAAATGGCGCGCACCTGGCGCACGCTGCTGCAAAGCATCGTCTCGCCGGTGGTCTCGACCTCGCTGTATTTCGTGGTGTTCGGCGCCGCGATCGGCTCGCGCATCAGCCAGGTCGAGGGCGTCAGCTACGGCACCTTCATCGTGCCAGGCCTGATCATGCTCTCGGTGCTGACGCAGAGCATCGCCAACGCCTCGTTCGGCATCTACTTCCCGAAATTCACCGGCACGATCTACGAGATCCTGTCGGCGCCGATCTCCTATTTCGAGATCGTGCTCGGCTATGTCGGCGCGGCCGCGACCAAATCGATCATCCTCGGCCTGATCATCCTCGCCACGGCTGGCCTGTTCGTGCCGCTGCACATCCATCATCCGGTCTGGATGCTGGCCTTCCTTGTGCTGACGGCGGTGACGTTCAGCCTGTTCGGCTTCATCATCGGCATCTGGGCCGACGGATTCGAAAAGCTGCAGATGATCCCGATGCTGGTGGTGACGCCGTTGACCTTCCTCGGCGGCAGCTTCTATTCCATCGACATGCTGCCGCCCGCCTGGCGCACGGTGGCGCTGCTCAATCCGGTCGTCTATCTGATCTCCGGCTTCCGCTGGAGCTTCTACGAGATCGCGGACGTCAGCATGGCCGTCAGCATCGGCATGACAACGGCGTTCCTGGTGATCTGCCTGGTCGTGATCTGGTGGATTTTCCGCACGGGATATCGGTTGAAGAACTGATCCGGCCGTCATTCCGGGGGGCACGCGCGCGCCCCGGAATCGCAAGCTCTACCGATAGCAGTGGAAGCGGTTGTATCCGTCGTAATAGCCGCGACACCGACGGTGGCCGCGATGGGGAATGCCGAACACCCCCTCGACCGCGCCGACGGCACCGCCGACACCGGCGCCGACCGCGCCCCCAACCACGCCGCCGACGGGGCCGGCGATCCGGTTGCCTTCGTAAGAACCTTCCTGGGCGCCCCGAACGATGCCTTGGGCATGGCCAGGCTGGGGGACGCAGGACAGCGCGGCCAGAACGGCCGCGCCAGCGAAGAGCACACGGAAAGGCAGACCAGCCGGCCGAGAAGCGGCGGCGACGCAAACTTTGTTCATCTTCATTCCCAAAGGTAAAACCGGCCGCGGAAGCGGCCGGTCGAGGCAGCGATCGTCAACGCCGATGCGGCCAAATGGTTGCGCCCCGGATGGTTGCACCATTGTGATGAATTGTCGGCGTTGTGAACGCATCTCCCGCTCGCGAAAATGTCAGCGCTGCCGCTCGCTTTGCGGCACAAAGCGGCCTTGCTTACGCCGGGCGTCCCGTTAACGATGGCAATAAGGTTAGCTTTGCAGGCCGCTGGAACGAAAGCGCGATTGCAGGCATAATGCACGCCGGGGGACGGAGAGCCGCGGCGCCTAGTATGAACAGGCCGGAGGCCACGAGTCAGATGCGTTCGTTTTTTATTGCTTTCACCTCCCTGATGCTTTTGAGCGCGGGCGCCGCGCAGGCCAAGGTCGACATCACCGTCGACAAGGACAATCAGCAGATGACCGTCGCCGTCGACGGCGTCGCGCGCTACCACTGGCCGGTGTCGACAGGCATCCCCTCGCGGGAGACGCCGAACGGCGCGTTCCGCGCCTTCCGCATGGAAGAGGATCACTATTCCAAGGAATTCGACGACGCGCCGATGCCGCACGCGATCTTCTTCACCAAGGTTGGGCACGCCATCCACGGCACCGACTCGGTCGGCCGGCTCGGCACGCCCGCCTCGCATGGCTGCGTGCGGCTGTCGCGCCAGAATGCCACCACGCTCTACGCGCTAGTGCAGCAGCAGGGCGTGCTCAACACCACGGTAACGCTGACCGGCTCGGCGCAGGTGGCGCTCGCCCGCAATCCGCGTGGCCGCACTCCCACGGCAGTGGCCCGCGCGCCGCAGCCCGCCGAAGAGCAGTACGCCACATCAGGCGATCCCGTGAACCTGACGCCTCAGGCCGCACCTGCCCGCCGCTACATGCCGCAAGACGACAACTACATCTATCCGGCCGACGGCAGCGACACCGGCGCGCGCTACCCCGCGCCGCGCGGTAACCGCCCGCTCTATGACGCACAGGTCTATCAGCCGCAGCCGCAGCAATACTACAATCAGGGCTACGGCCAGCAGGGCACCTACTATCAGCCGCAGCCCCGGCAGGTTTACCAACCGCGGGGCTATTACTACCAGAACTGACCTACTTGAACGCGCCGTTGCCGCGCCAGCGAATCAGGAAGCCGCTGCCGCGACGGGCGCTTGCCGCAATCGACCGCAGGAAATGGCGCCAGCCCGTGCACGGATTGGGCACCGGCCGACGCAAGGAAGCAACAGTCCACAACCTTCAACGCAGCGGCGTTCCGACCAAATTGACAACCAGGGGGTCGCCCCTATTGTCGTTCCCATTGTTTCTGGGACATGACATGACACGCGAGCAGATTTCGGATTTCTGCGTTACCGCCCTGGCAAATATCCTGCGAATTTCGAGCGACCGCGTCGATATCGGCACGAAATTCAGCCGCCTCGGCCTCGATTCGGCGATGCTGGTCTACCTGATGATGGAACTCGAGGAGAAGCTCGACCTCGAGCTATCGACGGACGACTTCTACGACCATCCGACCGTTGAGGCGTTGTCGCGGTTTCTCGCCGACAAGCGCGCAATCCGCCCCGCCGCCTGAGGGCGGTTGAAGTCGGCGCAACCCATGGAAACCTTCCGCTCGCTCGTGGCATTGCTGGCCTGGCGTGCGGCGGAGCAGGCCGACGACCGCGCCTATGTCTTCGTCTCCGATCGCGGGACGGAGGACGCTGTCCTCAGCTTTCGACAGCTGCACGATGCCGCGGGCGCGCTCGCGTCGCGACTGACCGTGGCCGCGCGTCCCGGCGATCGCGCCATCCTGGTGTTTCCGCCCGGCATCGAATTCATAGTGGCGTTCTTCGGCTGTCTGATGGCCGGCATCATCGCCGTGCCGATGATGATGCCGCGGCGAAACGGCGCGCGCGATGCCAGCGCCGCGATCCTCGCCAATTGCACGCCGGTGCGCTGACCAATTCGGCCGTCGCGCTCCGCGGTGATTTGCGGGCACGCTTCGCGCATGAGCACATCCGCTGGATCGAGGTCGATCTCGCCGCGGCCGTAGGTGAGACAATCGAACTACCCGAGCCGGCGCCGGACGACATCGCCTTCCTGCAATACACCTCCGGCTCGACGTCCGCGCCCAAAGGCGTGATGGTGAGCCACGCCAATCTGCTCGCTAATCTCGAGATGATCCGGCTCGCGCTCGGCAACACCCGGCAATCGACTTACGTCAATTGGGTGCCGCTCTATCACGACATGGGGCTGATCCTGAACGCGCTGCAAGCGCTCTATGTCGGCGCGACCTGCGCGCTGATGGCGCCGAATGCGTTCATGCAGCGGCCGCTCGGCTGGCTGCGCGCGATCGCGCATTATCGCGCGGAAGTGGCGTGCAGCCCGAATTTCGGCTTCGACCTCTGCGTCAGCCGCTATCGCGCCGACCCGATGGAGGGCATCGATCTGTCCTCGCTCAGGATCGCGCTGAACGGCGCAGAACCGGTGCATGCGGAAACCATCGAGCGGTTCACCCAGACATTCGCGCCGCACGGCTTCGATCCGCGCGCAATGTATCCCGCCTACGGAATGGCGGAAGCGACGCTCCTGATTTCCGGCGGACGCCGTGGCGGCGGTCATGTCACACGCAGCGTGAGCCGCACGGCGCTGCAGGCGCATGCGGCGCAGGCGCCTTCCGACGCCGAAGATACACAGGTCGCCGTCGGCTGCGGGCGCCCGCTCACCGGCGAACGGATCGCCATCGTGGACGCGGACAACCGCACGCGGCCCCCGGATCGCGTCGGTGAGATATGGGTGAGTGGGGCCAATATTGCCCGCGCCTATTGGCGCAACGACGAGGCGACGCGCGAGGGGCTCAATGCGCAGATTGCCGGCGAAGACGGAGCGTGGCTGCGCACCGGCGACCTCGGCTTCATCGACGTCACAGGCGAATTGTTCGTCACGGGACGAATCAAGGACCTCATCATCATCCGTGGCATCAACCATTATCCGCAGGACCTGGAGCGCACGGTGCAATCGCTCGATGGAGCTTTGCGCGAAAACTGCGGCGCGGCGTTCTCGGTGCCGGACGAGACCGGCGAAGAAATGCTCGTCATCGTCCAGGAAATCGAGCGCACCGCGCGCCACTCGATCGACACCGAAGCGATCAAGGGCCGAATTCGCGAGGCCGTCGCCGACAACCACGAACTCTTCGCGCGCCACATCGCGCTGATCAGGCCCGGCACGCTGCCGAAGACCACCAGCGGCAAGATCCAGCGCAAGCTGGCGCGCAAGCTCTGGCTCGATGGCGATTTCGAGCAGCTCGGCTGAGACCACTCAGAAATCGATCTTCGCGCGCTCCCCATCGCGCAGGCTCACGGCGATCCCCTGCTCGATCTTGCGCGCGAGGATTGGGCGATAGTGGATGAAGTCGGCAAAATTGGCGCGGTCGCGCGTGAGATCGTTGTCGACGCGATGGCTGATGAAATTGCTGCGCGGTCGGCCCGCGACCACTTTCTTCAGCGCGGCATCGCAGGCGCTGCGCTCCAGGGCGGCTTCCGTACCGGGCTTCGGCACGGTGGTCGCCAAGGTCGGCGGCACGATGATGACGACGGGCACATCGGCCGGCAATGCCCTGACGATATCTGCCAGCGCAGCGATCTCGGGAAATGTCGCCCGCATCTCGGCAGACGAGGCCGGCGCCGGATCCCTGGGCCAGCCGACTTCTTTGAATTGGCCCGGCGGCCAGATGTCCTCGTAGCTGACAAAGCCGTCAGGGTTCATCCGTGGTCGCCGGCCAAGGCCGATACTGATGCGTTGAAAGGCGTGCTCGATTGCCTGCCAGGAGATCAGCCGTGCGGCGTAGGTGACGACGCTTCTGTCATAGAGCCAGTCGGGAAACGGGACGCCGCCCTCCTCCTTCGCCCGTGCATGCGTGCACCAGCCAGGGTCGGTCACGATCACCAGTGCGCCGACCTCCCGGTGATTCCGCAGGAAGAAGTCCAGCACTGCGAGCTCCTGGCGGGGAAATGCACCGGTCATGTAGAGCTGCACGAACCGCAGGCCGGTTGCGCGCGACAATTCCGCCGGCTCGACCATCTGCGCCGTCGAATTGCCCAGGATCGCGGCATTGAAATCCGGATTCCGCGCGCGGCTCGCGGCCGTGATCTGGGTCAGACGATTATCGACGCCGTCGATACCGAGCAGGCCGAGCTTGCCGCTGTCATAGGGATCGACCGCCACCATCAGTGCGAGCACCAGCAGCGCAGCCCCGATCAGCGTGCCCAGACACGCAAGCAAGCTCCGGCCCCAGCCGGAGTCGGTCTCAGAACTTGAAGTAGACGAACTCATGGAGATCCCGACCACCCATGTGAAGCAGCAATGCGAATAGCCCAAGACCGAGCAGACCCGCGAGCCACGGATTGGGACGGCGCGTGAGCACCGCCACGATGTCCTGGCTCGCCGGCAGCAGGAAGGCGAACAGGGGCGCTGCGATTAGCGGCCACAAATGCTTTCCGCGCTCGAGCGGGAGCGGCGAAGCCAGTCCGGCGAAGACATGCCAGGCCGCCTCCACCGATCCCGCACGAAAGATCACGCCGGTCGCGAGCACGAACAGCACGGTAAGCGCCCAGCCGAGCCATGACGGGAACTCCGGGCCATAGCGACGCCACAGCGTGCAGGCGACCAGCGCAAGCCCGTGCAGCACGCCCCACAGCACGAAGGTCCAGCTCGCGCCGTGCCAGAGGCCACACAGCGCCATCGTGATCATCATCGCGCCGAAAAACTGCACCGGCAGCCAGCGCCGCGGCAGCAGGCGCAGATTGACCAGCGGATAAAACACGTAATCGCGCAGGAACAGCATCAGGGTGATGTGCCAGCGCTGCCAGAAATCCTGGATATTGGTCGAGCGCAGCGGCGCATCGAAATTGTACGGCAGCTGCACGCCGAACAGCAGGCCGAGGCCGATCGCGATGTCGGAATAGCCGGAGAAATCGAACAGGATCTGGAAGGAGAAGCAGAAGGCGAGCCAGGCGTCACCGCCCGCGAGCGGCCCGTTCGCGGCCTGCGCGTAGATGGGATCGAGCAGATGCGCGAGGCCGTCGGCGATCACGATTTTCTCGAACAGGCCGATCGCGATGAAGCAGGTGGCGATGCAGAACTGACGCTGCCAGCCCGGAACGTAGACCTGCCTGCCGAACTGATGCATCACCTCCGACCAGCGCGCCAGGGGGCCGGCGATCGCCTGCGGGAAGAAGGCGATGTAGAGCGCATAGCGGTCGAACGCATAGAGCGGCGCCCTGCCGCGCTTCAGGTCGACCAGATACATGATGTGATGGAAGGTGAAGAAGGAGATGCCGAGCGGCAGCCCGACGTCGAGCACCGGCAGCGTCGCACCGAGCACGAGACCCAGATTAGCGAGAACGAAGTTGGCGTATTTGAACAGCGCCAGCACCGCGAGATCGAGCCCGATCACCAGCGTCAGCAGCGCCGGCCATTTCACGCGCCCATAGGCAACCGAGGCGAGCCAGTTGATCGCGATCGAGCCGATCAGGAGCAGGATGAAGGACGGGCTGCCCCAGGCATAGAAGGCGAGCGACAGCGCGACCTGCACGCCGATACGCAAGCCCGGATAGGGATCGGCCAAGCGATAGATCAGCAGCGCCGCGGGCAGGAAGACCAGGAGAAAGGGATAGTCGTTGAACAGCATCGGTTCACAGCCGCGCCATCGCCGGCGTGAGCCGGCGGATGATGCTCAGCCCGTTTCGAGGTCGGGCGCAGCGTCACCCGGCTGCCGCAGCATGCGTCGCGCAATCTTCTCCTCGCTCGGCACCTTGACGTCCCAGGCCAGTCCCAGCGCTTCCAGCGCCCGGATGAAGACAAAGCCCGGATCGAACTCGAACCAGCGCAAGCCGAAGGCCGCGGAATAGGGAAAGGCGTGGTGGTTGTTGTGCCAGCCCTCGCCCCAGGCAAGCCAGGCCACCACGCCGAGATTGCGGCTGTTGTCGTCGCGGGTGACGAACGGCTGCGCGCCAAAGCTGTGCATGACGGAGTTGATGGCCGACATGGTCTGCTCGACCACGAACATGCGCACCACGCCGCCCCAGAGCAAGCCGGTCAGTGCGCCCCACGGGCTCATGGTGGCGAGGCCGCCGATCGCGGCCGGCAGCACCAGGCCGAGACCGACCCAACTGTAATAGTAGCTGTTGACGGCAACCAGCCTGCGATCCGCCATCAGGTCCGGGACATAGTGCGCAACATTGGGATAATCGTGCGCGATCATCCAGGTCAAATGCGCGTGCAGGAAGCCGCGCAGGCGGCCGAATGCGCCCTCGCCGTGCAGCCGCGGCGAATGCAGATCGCCGTCGTGATCGGACAATTCGTGGTGCCGGCGGTGCATTGCCGCCCAGGACAGCATGGGGCCGCGGCCGGCCATCGATCCCATCACGACCAGGATCGCACTCATCGCCGTGGAGGTCGCGAAGGCGCGGTGGGTGAAGAGCCGGTGATAGCCGACGGTAAGGCCGAGGCCGGTGACCAGCCAGAAGCCGACGAACAGGCCAAGCTCCATCGCGCCGATCGGGCGGTAGAACAGAAGGACCAGCGCCAGCAGCGTGCCGACGAAGGGCAAAACGTCGAAGATCATGAAATGCCGGCGCTGCATCCGGCGAAAATGCCGGCTGCGGATAATTCGATGATCGCGTTGCTGCTGCACGGGCGGGATTCCAGGGCACCGACTATGAGTACATACCCCCGCGGCGGCCGCAACCCAAGCCGCCGCCCAAGGTTTCAACAGCCAGGAAAGCCTATACAATAGGACGGACGCGCCAAACGCGTTGAAATATCGCCCCTTTCCCCTTGCCCCATGAGCCACCATGCCGTCACGTGCTGCGACGATCTTGACCGTACTGTCACTTCTCATTGCGGGACCGGCCATGGCATTTGATTCGGCTTTCGACCTCGAGGCCCATCGCGGCGGGCGGGCACTGCTGCCGGAAAACACGCTTCCGGCCTTCGCCAACGCGCTGTCGATCGGCGTGGACACGCTGGAGCTCGATGTCGGCATCACCGCCGACGGCGAAGTCGTCGTCTCGCATGAGCGCGGGCTCAATCCTGATATCACGCGGGATGCGAACGGCGCCTACGTCACGCCTCCCGGCACGCCCTTCGTGAAACTGCGGCTCGCCGACGTCAGGACCTATGACGTCGGCCAGATCCGGTCAGACAGCCCTTACGAAAAGCAATTCCCCGACCAGCGCGCCATGCCCGGGACCCGTATTCCGACCTTGAGCGAGCTGTTCGCGCTGGTGCGCAAATCCGGCAATACGCGCGTGCGCTTCAACGTCGAGACCAAGATCGATCCGAACCATCCGGACGAGACGCTCGATCCGCAATCTTTCGTCACCAAACTGCTCGGCGTGATCGAAGCCGAGAAATTCTCCGACCGCGTCATGATCCAGTCGTTCGACTGGCGGACCCTGCTGCTCGTCCAGCAGCGGGCACCAAAGATGCCGACGGTGTACCTGACGCTCCAGCGCGGCTCGGGCCAGACGGTGGCGCTGGACAAGGCGACCAATTGGACGGCGGGCTTCAGCCCGGCCGATCACGGCGGGTCGCTGCCGCGGACCATCAAGGCTGCGGGCGGCGCGGTCTGGTCACCCTATTTCGGCGATGTGACCGCGGCACTGATCGCCGAGGCCCATGCGCTCGGGCTGCGTGTCGTGGTCTGGACGGTCAACAAACCCGAAGACATGGCGCGCATGATCGAGATCGGCGTCGACGGGATCATCTCCGACAGGCCCGATTTGTTGCGGCAGGTCGCGGGCGAGAAGGCAATCGCGTTGCCCGCGGGGACGCCGGTGGAGCCGTAGAAGCGGGCCCTACTCCCCGTCCCGCAAGCGCCGGTACAGCGCGCCCAAAATGTTGGAGTAATCGTCGGTCCAGACCCGCACCCGGTCGTCGGCTTCGGTCTGCTCCCATGTTTTCGACGATGCGAGCCTGCCGACGTCGGCATCCTCGCGGGCGGAGATGACGACGTCGGTCGAGAAGATGTAGTCACCATCGCGCCCGGAATCCTCGTTGTAGACCCAGCTCTTGAGATCGTTGGCATCGGCGATACCGACCACGACCGTCTCGAGATCGAGGTGGCGGTTGGAGACGTGCATCACCACGGCGCCGTGCGGAGCGAGCTTGTCCTTGTAGATCTTCATCGCCTCTTCGGTCGCAAGATGGATCGGGATCGCATCCGACGAATAGGCATCGACGATGATGAGATCATAGGCACCGTCCGGCTCCTTCGCGAAGGTGAGGCGGGCATCGCCGATCACCGGCTTCAGGCCCGGCATGCAGCTCGAGATGTAGCGGAAATTCTTCGGATCGCTTGCCGCGTCGACCATGGACTGATCGATCTCGAAGAATGTCCAGCTCTCGCCGGGCTCGGCGGCGCAGGCGAGCGTGCCCGATCCGACGCCGATCGCCGCGACCTTCAGCGGCGCGCCCTTGCGCTCGCGCATCGCGGTCACGGCCTGACCGATGCCGCCGTCCTTGTGATAGTAGGTGATCGGCTCCGGCCGGCCGGTGACCGGCGTGCCGTCATTGTTGAGGAAGCGCTCGGCGCCGTGAATCGTGGTGCCGTGCATCAGCACGTGGAAATAGCCGCCGGGCGTCACCACGATCTTGTGCACGCCGAAGAAGCTGCGCACCGTGGTGACGCGGCCTTCGTCCGCCGGATAAACCCGGATCAACGCCAGCGCGAGCGCGACGGTGGCGAATATCTTCCAGCGGCCGGCGTTGACCGCCAGCGCCAGCAGCGCGGCGAGCACGCCGACGCCGCCGGCCATCCAGACCCGGTGATCCTCGAACCAGGTCGATAGCCCGCCCGTCGTGGTGGACGGCACAACGAGCACGACGGCGAGCGCGGCAAGCGCCAGCCAGTACCATTTGACGATGCCCGCCAGCCGCTCGTTCGCGGGCGGCCGGCACAGCGCGGCAAGCGCAACCAGGATCGGATATTCGGCGATCCAGGAGAATGTGAACGGCGCAAGGAGCCCTGCGAACAGGCCGCCGACCATGCCGCCGAACGATAGCGCGACATAGAATCCGGTGAGATATTTGGCGGCCGGCCGGGTTTGCGCCAATTCGCCGTGGCAGGCCATCGCGATGACGAAGAAGCACAATTGATGACCGCCGAGCGTCAGCAGCAGGTTCTGTTCGCCGCCGAACGCCAGCAGGAAGACGACGCCCGCGATCGCGACCGGCTGGAGCATCAGCATCCATTTGTGCGGCAGTAACGGCCGCGACTGGAACACCACCACCCAGGTCAGGAGATACAGCGACAGCGGCAGCACCCACAGCAGCGGCGCTGCCGCAACATCGGTCGAGATGTGCGCGGTGACGGCGATGAGCAGGCCGGACGGCACTCCGGCGAGGAATATCCAGCGCAGCCGCGTCATGAGACCGGGCGCCGGCGCATTCAAATCCTCGGTTCGCGCATCGACCATGGCCAGTTTCGGCGAGCGCAACAGCAGCACGCCGCAGGCGGCGATCAGGACGATCAGAATGCCGTAACCGCCGGTCCAGAGCCGGTTCTGCGTGTGCAGCGTGAACATCGGCTCCAGCAGGAACGGATAGGACAGCAGGGCGAGGAAGCTGCCGATGTTGGAGGACGCATAGAGGAAATAGGGATCGTGTCCGGCAGGATGCCCGGTGCGGACGAACCAGGCCTGCAGCAACGGATTGTTGGCGGCAAGCGCGAAGAACGGCAGCCCGATCGAGATCACGAACAGACCGAGCAGCCAGATCGCGTAGCCCGAAGCGGGCGGATCGCCATAGGCCGAGGCGATGCCGAGCGGCAACGTGACGAACGCCGTGATCAGCAGCAGGAGATGCACCACCACCGGAACGATGCGGTTCCTCACCTGCATCAACAAATGCGCATAGGCGTAGCCCGCCAGCAGCAGCGACTGGAAGAACACCATCGCCACCGACCACACCGCCGGCGAGCCGCCGAGCCGCGGCAGGACCATTTTCGTGAACAGCGGCTGCACCGAGAACAGCAACAGCGCGCTGACGAAGATCGCGGCGGTGTAGACCGTCAGCAGCAGCCGGTTGCGTGACGAGGACGGCTGCTCCGTGGCGGCGGGTTGCACGATCGAATCCATGGAAGCTCCAGCCCCGGCGGGCGCCGGGCGCGCGCAATGGAGCACAAGGCGCCTGAACGGGCAATAAAGGGTCTCGTGATGTTGCAGCGGGGAATGCTTGATATACAGATGTCCCGAGCCCGGTCGTTCAGACCATCCCGGAATGGGCGTGGAACAGCTGACCCCTTCATGATCGAAACCGACGTCATCATCATCGGCGCTGGCCATAACGGCCTCACCTGCGCGGCCTATCTCGCGATGGCCGGCTTGCGCGTGCGCGTGGTCGAGCGCCGCAAGGTGGTCGGCGGGGCCGCGGTCACGGAGGAATTTCATCCCGGCTTCCGCAATTCGGTCGCGGCCTACACCGTGAGCCTGCTCAATCCGCTGGTGATCCGTGACTTGAAGCTGGCCGAACAGGGCCTGCGCATCGTCGAACGGCGCGCGCAGAATTTTCTGCCCGCCCCCGACGGCAGCTATCTTCTCACCGGCGAGGGGCGGACGCAGGCGTCCGTCGCCCGGCTGAGCCCGCATGACGCAAATGCACTCGACGGGTTTTCGCGCGAACTGGAAGATATCGCCGACGTGCTTCGGCAATTCGTGCTGCGCGCGCCGCCAAACCTGCTCGATGGTTTCGGCACGGCCTCGATCCGCGAAGCCGTGAACGCATTCCAGAGCGCCAACATCCTGCGCGGGCTGTCGCTGGAGCAGAGCCGCAGCCTGCTCGATCTCTTCACCCGCTCGGCCGGCGAGATGCTGGACGAACGTTTCGAGCATGATCTGGTCAAGGCGCTGTTCGGCTTCGATGCCATCGTCGGCAATTATGCCAGCCCCTACGCCGCGGGCTCGGCCTATGTGATGCTGCATCACGCCTTCGGCGAGGTGAACGGCAAGAAGGGCGTCTGGGGTCACGCCATCGGCGGCATGGGTGCGATCACGCAGGCCATGGCGCGCGCCGCACGCGACCGCGGCGTTGTGATCGACACCGATGCAGGCGTGCGCGAGGTCATCGTCGAGCGCGATCGCGCGGTCGGCGTGGCGCTGGAGAACGGTACGACCATCCGCGCGAAATATGTCGCAGCCAACGTCAATCCGAAACTGCTCTACACGCGGCTGGTCGCCGCCGATGCGCTTCCCCAAGACTTCCTCGCCCGCATCCGGCACTGGAAGAACGGCTCCGGCACCTTCCGCATGAACGTGGCGCTGGACCGCCTGCCCTCCTTCACGGCGCTGCCGGGCGACGGCGATCATCTCACCTCCGGCATTATCCTGGCCCCTGATCTCGGCTACATGGACCGCGCCTTTTTCGATGCCCGCGCGCACGGCTGGAGCCGGGAGCCGGTCGTGGAAATGCTGATCCCCTCGACGCTCGACGACACGCTCGCGCCCGCAGGACACCACGTCGCAAGCCTGTTCTGCCAGCACGTCGCGCCGGAGCTTCCCGATGGGAAGTCGTGGGACGACCATCGCGACGAGGTTGCCGACCTCATGATCGCGACGGTGGACAAATACGCGCCGGGTTTTGCGACAAGCGTGCTCGGCCGCCAGATCCTGTCACCGCTCGACCTCGAACGGCAGTTCGGCCTTCTCGGCGGCGACATCTTCCACGGCGCGCTGACGCTGAACCAGCTGTTTTCGGCGCGGCCGATGCTGGGCCACGCCGATTATCGCGGGCCCGTGAAGGGCCTCTATCATTGCGGCTCCGGCGCCCACCCCGGCGGCGGCGTCACCGGCGCGCCTGGCCACAACGCCGCCCAGGCAATCCTGAGGGATCACCGGTCGTTGTTCGGAAGCCGTGGATAAGCCTGTGGATGGGCTGTGGACAGACTGTTGGCAAAGCTGTGAAAGGGCGGTGGGTTATGCCCCTTCAAAGCCTGCTACAAATCGGTGGAAAATCCGGGAATGAGCGGCGGGATAATCCGTGGACAAAGTCCGGACAAACCAGCGGGTAGCCTGTGGGCATTCTGTGAAAACCTCTCCCCAAAACGACTTCGCCCGCCAGGGGGCAATTCCCCCGGCGGGCGCGGCTCGAAAGCAGTGCTATGGAGAATTGCCCCGCCGGGAAATGGGAGGCGGAAATTACTTTAAGGAGCTGCTAATCGAAGTGAACTTGTCGTTCATGGTGGTGCCCAGTCCGTTCACGACGGTGATGATCGCCAGCGCGATGCCGGCTGCGATCAGGCCGTACTCGATTGCGGTTGCACCTGAATCGTCGGTCCAGAATTTCAAAATCATGCGCTTCAAGTCTCGCCTCCTTTTCCATTTCAAGCTGTGTGGGTTGCCCAACACCCGCAATTCTACGTGGCACAACCTGCGGTCGGGTTAACCTCATAAATGCAAGTTATTAGAAAAATCGGGAACAAAAGTTCCAAAAATTGAACCGGACGGAACCCTGAGATGCAGCCTGCCCCCACCCATCGCGCCAGTTTTTCGATCGGCAGCGAGATCGCTGCCAAGCGCATCGTCGACGTCCTCACCGAGGTTTTCTTCGAAGACGATGCGGCGGTCGCCGCCTTCGAGCAGCCGAACGGACAGTGGGACGTCGCGCTGCATTTCGCGCACGCACCGGACCGGGCGTGGCTGCGCGAACTCGTTGCAACATCAGCAGGAAATGAGATCGCGGACACGCTGGCCTTCGACACCGTCGAAGCCAGGGACTGGGTCAAGTCGAGCCTGGAAGATCTCGTCCCGGTGCCGGCCGGGCGCTTCGTCGTCCACGGCAACCATGACCGCGACCGCGTGGCGCCAAACAAGCTCGCCATCGAGATCGAGGCGGCTCTCGCCTTCGGCACTGGCCATCACGGCACCACACGCGGCTGTTTACTCCTGCTTGACCATGTCCTGAAACGCACCCGGCCCGGCCGCGTGCTCGACCTCGGCACCGGAACCGGCGTACTGGGAATTGCGGCGGCAAAGGCGCTGCATCGCGCGGTGCTAGCCTCCGACATCGACCCGGCCTCGGTCAAGGTGGCAGCCGAGAACGCCTTGTTGAACGAGGTGGGTCACCATGTGCGCGTGATCCGCGCCACCGGCTTCGCTGCAGCTGATTTCGGCAGATGCGGCCCGTTCGACCTGGTGCTGGCCAACATCCTTGCCAATCCGTTACGGCAATTGGCGGGCCCGATGACGCGACACCTCGCCCCTGGCGGGCGCGTCATCCTCTCCGGCCTGTTGACGCCCCAGGTCCCCGCCGTGATCGCCGCCTACCGCGCGCGCGGCCTCGTGCCTCTGAAGCACTTGCGGATCGAAGGATGGAGCAGCGTGTTGCTGCGGAAGATGGGGTGAGTACGGGTGTTGCCGTAGATGCCGCTACTTTGCCGCCTTGTCGTCCCGGCGCATCGCGCGCTCGGCCTGCGAGGCACGCCTCGCGCGGCGTTCGGCGAAACGCTCGATCATCTGGCTGATCAGGCCGCGCGGTTTCTTCGGTGTCGCCGCAGCCGGAGCGCGGCGCACCGGCGGCGTAATCTTCTCAAACGTGAACGCTGGCATCGAGTGTCCCCTCGTCGTTGAGATGAACAACTTGCTCGAATTTCCCTGTTATCCGGACGAAGCGCAACTGCCGCATCCTGTACTCCACTCAATTCGAATGGAACTTGTTCAAGCACAGTCCATGCCAGATGCGACCTCAAATGCGTCTACATTGCGGACTGATCCGCATGATCCTAAAGTGATCCACCATGTTCGAAGCGCATTTCCAGACATTCGAGGAGCCCGAGGCCGGCGTCGCATTGACAGCCCGGCTGGCCGCGCTCCGTGAAGAACTCGCCCGCCGCAAGCTGACCGGTTTCGTGATTCCACGCGCCGATCAGCAGCAGAATGAGTACGTGCCGCCGTCCGAAGAACGTCTCGCCTGGCTGACCGGTTTTACGGGCTCGGCGGGACTGGCGGTGGTGCTGACGCACGAGGCCGCGGTCTTCGTCGACGGCCGCTACACGATCCAAGCGGCCAAGCAGGTCGATTCAAGGGCCTGGGCCGTGGAATCTCTGATCGATCCCCCGCCGGAAAGCTGGATGTCGGCACACCTGAAGGCCGGCGACCGCCTAGGATTTGATCCGTGGCTGCACACTTTTGCAGCAGCCGAGCGTTTGGCCGCCGCCTGCACCAAGGCCGGTGCCGAACTGGTCGCCGTCGACAGCAATCCGGTCGATGCGATCTGGCAAGACCGGCCACAGCCGCCGATTGCGCCGGTCACGGTGCACGGAATGCAACATGCCGGCGTGACTGAAGCCGAGAAGCTGACGCAGATCAGGAGCGAGATCGGCAAGCTCGGCGTCGATGCGTTGGTGCTGTCCGACAGCCATGCCGTGGCCTGGACCTTCAACATCCGCGGCGCCGACGTCGCGCATACGCCGCTGCCGCTGTCCTATGCGCTGGTGCCGAAGGACAGCCGTCCCACCATCTTCATCGATCACCGCAAGCTCTCAAATCTGACCCGCGACCATCTCGAGCAGTCCGCCGACGTGCGCGAGCCCGATGCGATGGCGCCGACGCTGATGGCGCTCGCCAAGAGCGGTGGATCGATCGCGCTCGACAATGCGACCGCGGCCGACGCCCTCAGCCGGCTGATCACGGGCGCCGGCGGCAAGCCGGTCCGCGGCAGCGATCCGATCGCCCTGCTCAAGGCGGTCAAGAACACGACCGAGATCAAGGGCACGCAATCGGCGCACCGGCGCGACGCCGTGGCGCTGGCACGCTTCCTCGCCTTCATCGACCGCGAGGCGGCAAGCGGCAAGCTCACCGAGATCGACGCGGTCGAGGCGCTGGAGACATTCCGCCGCGACACCGGCGCGCTCAAAGATGTGTCGTTCCCGACCATATCGGGCACCGGCCCGAATGGCGCGATCGTGCACTACCGCGTCACCCGCAAGAGCAACCGGCGGATCGTCCCCGGCGATCTGCTGCTGATCGATTCAGGTGCACAATACGAAGACGGCACCACCGACGTCACCCGCACCATGGCCGTGGGCGAGCCGACCGACGAGATGCGCGACCGCTTCACGCGTGTGCTGCGCGGCCACATCGCGATTGCGCGGGCGATCTTTCCCGACGGCGCCACCGGCGCGCAGCTCGACACACTCGCACGGCAATATCTCTGGGCCGCCGGCGTCGATTTCGAGCATGGCACCGGCCACGGCGTCGGCAGCTATCTGAGCGTGCATGAGGGGCCGGCGCGAATCTCGAAGCTCGGCACTACGCCGCTGAAGCGCGGCATGATCCTGTCCAACGAGCCCGGCTACTACAAGACAGACGGTTTCGGCATCCGCATCGAGAACCTCGAACTGGTGGTCGAAGCCGATATCAAGGGCGCGGAAAAATCGATGAACGCTTTCGAGACGCTGACCCTGGCGCCGATCGACCGCCGGCTGATCGATGTCGGCATGCTCAGCAAGGACGAGCTCGACTGGCTCAACGCCTACCACGCGCGCGTCAGGGCCGAGGTGCGGCCGGCGCTGGACGAGACGACCAAGGCCTGGCTGGACCAGGCCACGGCGGAGTTGAAGGCGTAAGCGCGTCGTCGCAAAGCCGCATGGCTCCACGCGCTTTGCGCAAGGCTGCTTCTCCACCACAGCTGTCATGCCCCGCGACCCGGCTACGCCAAGGCTTCGCCGGGGTGAGGTCTAGGGGCGCCGAAGCTTTAGCGAAGGCGGCAGGCGGGGAATCCAGTATTCCAGAGACAGGAAACGCATGCGAAGAAGCGCGGCGTACTGGATCGCCCGGTCAAGCCGGCGATGACACCGACTTTTTGACGCGAGCAACGCGCCCAATCGGCGCTATGGCGCCCTCATCATAACCGTCCCGGAATCCGTATAGCCGCATTCCGAAACGCCGATATGCGTCTTGCGCGAGCGCGCTACAGTCCGATTCGAATTTCTACGAGACGGACACGCATGCACGGCATGATCAGCCAGCCGCCGGACACGGCGAAGAACCTCGCGACCTCGCGCGTGGTGTTGCTGCTGCTCGTCGTCATGACCGGCATCGCGCCGATCTCGCTTTACATGCTGGTTCCGGCGCTGCCGGTGCTGGCGACGACCTTTGGCAGCGACATCTCGGTCGCGCAGATGACGGTGTCGCTGTACATGGTCGGCATCGCGCTGTCGCAACTCATCATGGGCCCGCTGTCGGACCGTTTCAGGCGGCGACCGGTGCTGCTCGGAGGACTGGCGCTGATGGTGGTCGCCAGCGCCGCCTGCATCTTCGCGGAAACCCTGCCGCAGCTGATCGCCGCGCGCTTTTTCCAGGCGTTGGGCGGCGCCGCGGGCATGGTGGTGAGCCGCGCCATCATCCGCGACATCTACGAGCGCGACCGCGTCGCCTCGATGATCAGCCTCGTGGTCGCGGCGCTGATGATCGGGCAGATGGTCTCTCCGCTCAGCGGCGGCCTGATCGAGACAGCGTTCGGCTGGCGCGCGATCTTCTACGCCATCACCGTCGCCGCGATCATTGTCGCCGTCGGCATCGCATTCGCGCTGCCCGAGACGCGCCGAGATCGCGCCGCCGGCAGCGGCTTTCGCGGCGATGTCGGCATCCTGATCCGCAACCGCGCCTTCGTCGGCTACGTGATGTGCCAGGTGCTGGCCTCGCAGATCATCTTCACCTTCGCCGGCGGCGGCCCCTATATCGTGGTGACGCAGATGGGCAGGACCAGCGCCGAATACGGCGCGTGGTTCGCGACGACGGGTTTTGCCTATCTCGTCGGCAATCTGCTCTGCGTGCGCTTCGCGCCCAGGCACTCGCTGGAGAAGTTGATCTGGTTCGGCCTCGCGCTTCAGCTTTGCGGCAGCCTGTTGAACCTGCTCTGGAGCTTCACCGGCTGGAACGAGGCGCCCGCCTGGCTGTTCGGCACGCAGATGATCGTGATGGTCGGCAATGCCTTCGTGATGGCGAACTCGGCCGCCGGCGCGATCAGCATCCGTCCCGAGGCCGCCGGCACCGCATCAGGTGCGATGGGCTTTCTCCAGCAAGGCATCGGCGCGCTGATGTCGCAATTCGGCGCCTATCTCGGCGGCCATTCCGCGACCACGCTGCCGCTCACCGCCGCGGTACTGGCGATCTCCCTGCTCTGCGCCTGCACGATGATCTTCGTCGTCCCCCGCCGCGAGGTCATGATGAGCGAGACGCTGATCGAGCAGGCGGAAGAGGAAGAGAGCGGGATGATGTGATCGGGCGCGGTGAGGCCTTCTTCCTTCTCCCCTTGTGGGAGAAGGTGGCGCGCGTAGCGCGCCGGATGAGGGGTCTCTCTCCGCGCGGGTCCCCTCTCAAAGCTTGAACTCGAGAATAGAACCCCTCATCCGGCGCTACGCGCCACCTTCTCCCACAAGGGGAGAAGGGAAGAGTCACTCCCCGATCAGCTGCAGCCACTCGTCCTCGGTCAGCACCTTGACGCCATGCTTGTTGGCCTCCGCGAGCTTCGAACCTGCGCCGGGGCCTGCGACGACGAGATCGGTTTTCTTGGACACCGAGCCGGACACTTTTGCGCCTAACCGCTCAGCGGTGGCCTTGGCCTCGTCGCGCGTCATCTTCTCCAGCGAGCCCGTGAACACCACGGTCTTGCCGGCGACGGCGGAGTTGCTCTTCGGCTTCTCCGCGTCGATGATCTCGACCTCCCTGGTGAGCCGCTCGACGATGCCGCGATTGTGGCTCTCGCCGAAATAATCGGCGATGCTCTTGATCACGGTCTCGCCGATCTGGTCGAGCGCGTCCATCTCGGCCATCGCCTCCTCGCCGCCCTTGGCGACCTTCAGGCTGGCATCGTGGAAGGCGTCCCAGGAGCCGTAGCCGCGGGCCAGCGCCAGCGCCGTGGTCTCGCCGATATGGCGCATGCCGAGCGCGTAGATAAAACGCTCCAGCGCGATCTTGCGACGGCTCTCGATCGCGCCGAACAGATTGCGCACCGAGGTTGCGCCGTAACCCTCGATGTCCTCCAGCTTGAGCTTTGCGTTGCGCTTTTCCAGCGTGAAGATGTCGGCTGGCTCCTTCACAAAACCTTCGTCGAAGAAGTACTGGAGCTGCTTCTCGCCAAGACCGTCGATGTCGAAGGCGCGCCGCGACACGAACAGCTTCAGATGCTCGATCTTCTGATAGGGGCAGGCGAACTCGCCGGTGCAGCGAGCGCGTGAGCCCTCTTCGCCCGCCGCCGTCTCCTCGCGCGTGACATCGGTGTGCAACGGGCACGGGCACTTCTTCGGAAACTGGAATTCCCTGGCAGCCTTCGGCCGCTTGTCGAGGACGACGTCGACCACCTGCGGGATGACGTCGCCGGCGCGCTGGATCACGACGGTGTCGCCGATCCTGATGTCGCGGCCCTCGCGCAGCACTTCGCCCTTATTGCCGATACCCTTGATGTAGTCCTCGTTGTGCAGCGTGACGTTCTGCACGATCACGCCGCCGACGCCGACCGGTTCGAGCTTGCCGACCGGCGTGAATGAGCCGGTGCGGCCGACCTGGATCTCGATGTCGCGCAACACCGTCGTGGCGCGTTCGGCCGGGAATTTGTGGGCAATGCCCCAGCGCGGCGTGCGCGAGACGAAGCCGAGCCGTTCCTGCCAGTCGATGCGATCGACCTTGTAGACGACGCCGTCGATGTCGTAGTCGAGCTTTGCGCGCTGCTCCTCGATTGCATGATGAAACGCCAGCAGCTCCTCGACGGAGTGACAGAGCCTGGTCAGCGGGTTGGTCTTGAATCCGCAGCGCTCGAACCAGCCGATCATGCCGCTCTGCGTGGCCTCCGGCATCGCGCTCATCTCACCCCAGGCATAGGCGAAGAAGCCGAGGGGGCGCGAGGCGGTGATGGTCGGATCCTTCTGCCGGAGCGAGCCCGCGGCCGAGTTGCGCGGATTGGCGAAGATGGTGATGCCTTCCGCCTTCTGCCGTTCGTTGAGCGCGAGGAAGGCCTTCTTGGTCATGTAGACCTCGCCGCGCACCTCGCAGATGTCGGGGACGTTGCGGCCCTTCAGCCTCTTCGGCACGTCCTCGAGCGTGCGGATGTTGGCGGTGACGTCCTCGCCGACCGCGCCGTCGCCGCGAGTCGCCGCGGTGACGAGTTCACCGCCCTCGTAGCGCAGCGACATCGAGAGGCCGTCGATCTTCGGCTCGGCCGAGAAATCGATCTTGTCGTCGTCGAGCTTCAGGAAGCGCACGATGCGGCCGACGAAGTCGCGCAGATCCTCTTCCGCAAAGGCGTTGTCGAGCGACAGCATGGGGACGGCATGCCGCACCTTCTTGAAGCGGCCTGATGGTGCAGCACCGACTTTCTGCGACGGAGAGTCCGCGCTGACGAATTCCGGAAAGCGCTTCTCGATCGCGTTGAAGCGCTGGCGTAGCGCGTCATACTCGGCGTCGGTGACGGTGGGCGCGTCGTCCTGGTAGTAGCGTTCGTTATGCCCCTCGATCTCGAGCGCGAGCCGCATGTGCTCGACCTTGGCCTGCGCCTTGGTGAGGTCGGCGACGTCGCGAAGCGGTGTTGGTTTCGATTTTGCTGCTCTGGCCATGGTGCTTGGATACGATGGAGCGGGCGGGAGGGTAAAGGCGGTTACAGTTTCGTACCCCGCACTTAACGTTTAGGGCCCCGGCGGTTGCGCGCGTCCGGGACACGAAATCAAGCCGTCGCCGCCTTGAGCAGACGGTCCGCGGCAGCCCTCGCCTCGGCGGTGATCTCGGCGCCGGCGAGCATCCGCGCGATCTCCTCGCGGCGGTGGTCGGCGGCAAGCGCATTGACGCGGGTCGCAACGCGCTTGCCCTTGTCCAGTGCGTCCTTTGAGATCAGCAAATGCTGGTCGGCACGAGCGGCGACCTGCGGGGCGTGGGTGACGGCCATCACCTGGACCTTGCCGGCGAGCCGCGCCAGCCGCCCGCCGATCGCGTCCGCGACCGCGCCGCCGACGCCGGTGTCGATCTCGTCGAAGACCAGGGTCGGCGCCGAACCGCGGTCGGACAGCACGACCTTCAGCGCCAGCAGGAAACGCGACAGCTCGCCGCCGGAGGCGACCTTCATCAGCGGCCCCGGCTTGGTGCCCGGGTTGGTCTGCACCCAGAACTCGACGCGGTCGAACCCTTGCGGGCCCGGAGCTGCCTCGTCGGTCTCGACCTGGGTCATGAACTTTGCGCGCTCGAGCTTGAGCGGCGCGAGCTCGGCATTGACGGCCTTGTTGAGCTTCTCCGCCGATTTCTGCCGCGCCATCGACAGCTTCTTCGCAGCCGCCGCATAGCGCGCATCGGCCTCGATCGCGGCCTGCTCCAGCTTCTTCAGCCGTGAGGCGCCGGCATCGATCAGAACGACATCGGCGGCGTATCTTGCGGCCAGCGCGGCGAGCCCGTCGACCGGCGTCGAATATTTGCGCGAGGCGGCGCGCAACGCGAACAGGCGCTCCTCGATGCGTTCGAGCTCCGAGGGATCAAAATCGGTTGCGGCAAGCGCCGCCTGAAGATGCTGGTCGGCTTCCTCCAGCGCGTTGATGGCGATGTCGATCGCCCTCACCGCGGGTTCGACCAGCGCCGGCGAGTTGACGCCGCGACGCTCCAGCCGCCGCACGGCCGCCGACAGCGAGGCGACCGGCGAATGGTGGCCGCCGACCGCCTCCTGCGCCTCGCGCAGGTCGGAGGCGATCTTCTCGCCCTGCATCATCGTGGTCCGACGGGAGGCCAGCAAAGTCTCCTCGCCGTCCTTGGGCGCGAGCTGCTTCAATTCGTCGGAGGCGTGGCGGAGGTAATCGGCTTCGCGCGCGGCGCGCTCCATGCCGGCGCGATGCTCCTCCAGCGCGGTGTTGGCGGTGCGGCGTGCGTCCCAGAGCGCCTCGACCGCCGAGACGTCCTTTTCGAGACCGGCGAAGGCGTCGAGCAGGCGGCGGTGGGTGGCGGCATCGACCAGCGCGCGCTCGTCGTGCTGGCCATGGATCTCGACCAGAGCGGCCCCGACCCCCTTCAGCGTCTGCACGCTGATCGCCTGGTCGTTGATGAAGGCGCGGGTGCGGCCGTCGGCGAGCTGGACCCGGCGGAGAATCATCTCGCCGGTATCGTCCAGCCCGTTCTCCGCGAGGATTTTGGCCGCGGGATGGTTTTTTGGGATATCGAATACGGCAGTGACCTGCCCCTGCTCCGCCCCATGCCGCACGAGGCCGGCATCGCCGCGGCCGCCGAGCGCCAACGCAAAGGCATCGAGCAGGATGGATTTGCCCGCACCGGTCTCGCCGGTCAAAACCGCGAGGCCCGGTGCGAATTCGATATCGAGCCGTTCGATCAGGACGATGTCACGGATCGACAGACGCGCCAGCATGGAATTCTATTTCCTAGCCGAGACCCATTTTCTTGAAGGTCTTGCTAATCCAGGACCCCTGATTCTCGCTCGGTTCGAGACCGCCTGATTTTACAAGATTATAGGCGTCCTTGTACCAGCGACTGTCAGGAAAATTGTGCCCGAGCACGGCGGCGGCCGTCTGGGCCTCGCCAACGATGCCGATCGCCATATAGGCCTCGGTCAGGCGGTACAGCGCCTCCTCGACATGGCGGGTGGTCTGGTACTGCGTCACCACGGCCTTGTAGCGGTTGATCGCCGCCGTGTAGTCGCGCTTCTGCGCGTAATAGCGGCCGACGTTCATTTCCTTGCCGGCGAGCTGGTCGCGCGCACCTTCGATCTTGGCCTTGGCCGAGGTCGCATATTCGGAGGTCGGATATTTGCGCACCACCTCTTCCAGCGAGGCGATCGCCTTCTCGGTGCGGGTCTGGTCGCGGCTGATGTCCGGAATCTGGTCGTAATGCGAGGCGGCGATCAGATATTGCGCGTAGGCCGCATCCGGGCTGCCGGGATGCAGCGTGACGTAGCGGGTGGCCGCGCCGATACAATTGTCATAATCCCCGCCCTGGTAGGACGCGTAGGCCGACATCAGCAATGATTTGCGGGCCCAGTCGGAATAAGGATGCTGGCGGTCGACCTCTTCGAACTTCTTGTTCGCCGCCTTCATGTCCTTCTTCTCGTTCATGAGGTACAGGCCCTCATTGTAGATCTTGTCGGCGGGCTCCTCGACGAAGGTGTCGTCCTTGGCGGTGAACTTGTCCCAAAGCGCGCCGGTGCCGCAGCCGGCCAGCGGCAGCGCGAGCACGAAGAGGGCGACAACCTGAAGCAGCCCACGGGCTCGAGACGAGACTTCTCGAGACGGGACTTGAAGATATCCGCGCGTCATACGCTGTGCCGACATGAGTATTGCCCTGACGCCCTGTGGTGCGGTGTCCGCCAGCCCATGAACCCCGTCCTGGGCGCGAAATATAGCCGTGGTGCCTGCCGTGCGACCACGCCGGTGTAACCGAAAAACGATCTTCAACCAACCGGATAGGCAGGCATTCCGCCCGGATTAAGGCGAACGCGCCGCAATCCTAGCCGATCATCGTTACCAGGAGTTTCCCGGGGAAAGCCGCCGCCAAACGCCCGCGGCGACGGGTCTCTTCAGGACGCGTCTCTCGTCTAGGAAACGTCCGCTGCAGGAAACGTCTCTCTTCAGGAAACGTCCGGCCCGTAGACCGCGGCGATCCGGCCACCGACGATGCCGCGACCGGTTTCGGCCACCGGACGCGTGGTGCGGCGGGCTGCCTCGCCCTCGACCACCCGCCAAGCGGTGCGGTCGGCGAGCAGCGCGGTCAGAACGGTGTGGTTGAGCTTGTGGCCGCCACGTACCGAGCGGTAGGCGCCGAGCAGCGGCAGACCCGCCAGCGCGAGGTCGCCGATCACGTCCAGCACCTTGTGGCGGGCGCATTCGTCGGCGTAGCGCAGGCCCTCGGTGTTGAGCAGCCGCTCCTCGTCGAACACGACGGTGTTGTCGAATGAGGCACCGAGCGCATAGCCGGCGCTCCAGAGCCGCGCGACGTCGCACATCAGACCGAAAGTCCGGGCCCGGCCGACTTCGCGGCGGAAACGCTCCGGGTTGAGGTCGAAGGCATAGCTCTGCTGGCCGATGACAGGATTGGTGAAGTCGATCTCGACCTCGGCGCGGAACCCGACGGCATAGGGCCTGATCTCACCGAAGGAGTCGCCGATCTTGACCGAGATCGGCTTCAAAACCTGGATGAAGCGGCGCTGCGCCGGCTGGGTCACGATGCCGGCCTGGTCGATCGCCGCAACGAAGGCTGCCGCGCTGCCGTCCATGATCGGCACTTCCGGCCCATCGATCTCAATGATGGCGTTGTCGACGCCCATTCCCCGCAGCGCAGCAAGGACATGCTCGGCGGTGGAAACCAGCGGACCGTTGCGATCACCGAGGACGGTGGCGAAATCCGTCGCGATCACCTGCTCGGCGGTGGCCTGAACTTCGCGGTCGCTTCCCTCGAGCCCGGTGCGGATAAAAACAAAGCCCGCGTCGACAGGCGCGGGTCCAAGCGTGAGCGTGACGGGAAGACCGGAATGAACGCCGACGCCTGCCACACTGGCTTGCGCGCGAAGCGTTGTTTGCCGGCTAAATTTCATCAGGAACCGCCCCACTACGACCATCGCGACTTATACTGAACCCGACTGCGGCCTAGACCGCTGTTCCGAATCCGTATCCCCAAGTCACGGCAAACCATAGTCACTGCCCTAAACAGCGCCAACTCACGCTTTTTTACCGATTGTTACCCCAAACCCGCCGTATTCGCGCCAAGGCTTAACCAAATTGGACCGGAGTTCGGGACCGTTTTCGGTAGTTTTACTGAACCATCGAATACGTAATTAATGATTTAAAATCAGTTGTTTGGCCACGCAATCCGGATATGCACGGGGCAAAAGAAAAGGCCCCGGCAAGCTTCCCGCCGGGACCTTTTTTCGTCCGCCTTATTGTAACAATCCTCAGGTCGCCTGCCGCCGCAGGAAGGCCGGGATATCAAGATGGTCATCTCCCTGTGGCGCCGGGGCAACAGGCGCGGGACGGCCGTGCATGTCCAGGCCCTGCGGCGCGGGACGACGTGCATACTCGGACACCGGCTCGGTAGAAGCGATTTGCTGCGCCACGGTCTTCTGGGGGCGGCGATCGGGCAGTGGCGGCATCGCGGGACCGGCGGTGCGGGCCGCGATCGGCGCCTCGGTCTCCTCGTCACGACGGCCGAGGCCGACATTGGCGAGGCGCTGCAGCAGCGACAGCCGGGTCTTCTGCGGGGTCTCCTCCTCGACCTCGCCGCGGGCCTGGCGAAGCTCGGCCTGGGCGGGCATCGGAAGTTCCTCGATCCGCGGCATCCGCGGTGTGCGGACCGGTGCACGCTCGGCCTGCGGAGGGATGAAGGTTTCCGGCGTCATCGGCTCTTGCATGGCCATCGGCGCCTGCTCGGGCTCGGGGAACAGCGTGGGCTTCTGCGCGATCGGGCGCACGGTAACGTCGCCATAGGTCTGCATCGGCGCGGGAGCCTGCGGAACGTCCGCAACGGCGGCGGCGATGGCGGCAAGCGCAGCGCGCTCGACGTTCGGACGCGGAGCCGTGGGAGCGGCGGCAAATTGGCCCGTTCCTGTGGCCGGGGTCTGTCCTTCGAACTTCTGGGCGCGCTCGGCCATGCGCTGATTGTCAGCGCGCAGCCGCGCGGTCAAATCGGCAAGACGGCTCTCGGCAGCCGCGGCGGGAGCGGCGGGAGCCTGCTGCGCCTGCGGAGCAGGATTCGCCACGGGAGCGCTGGTGGCCTGGCTGTTGCGCGCGATCGCGGCCTGTTCGATGCCGGTGGCGACGACCGAGACGCGGATCAGACCGTCGAGGGCTTCGTCGAAGGTGGCGCCGACGATGATGTTGGCGTCCTGATCGACTTCCTCGCGGATGCGGGTCGCAGCTTCGTCGACCTCGAACAGGGTGAGATCCTTGCCGCCGGTGATGGAGATCAGGAGGCCCTTGGCGCCCTTCATCGAGCTATCGTCGATCAGCGGGTTGGCGATCGCGGCTTCGGCGGCGGTCAGCGCGCGCTTGTCGCCGGAGGCTTCGCCCGTGCCCATCATCGCCTTGCCCATCTCGCGCATGACGGCGCGAACGTCGGCGAAGTCGAGATTGATCAGGCCTTCCTTGACCATCAGGTCGGTGATGCAGGCAACGCCCGAATAGAGCACCTGGTCGGCCATCGCGAAGGCGTCGGCGAAGGTGGTCTTCTCGTTCGCGACCCGGAACAGGTTCTGGTTCGGGATGATCAGCAGCGTATCAACGACCTTGTGCAGCTCGTTGATGCCCGCTTCGGCGGTGCGCATGCGGCGGCCGCCCTCGAAGTGGAAGGGCTTGGTCACGACGCCGACGGTGAGAATGCCCATCTCGCGCGCGATCTTGGCGATCACGGGAGCCGCACCGGTGCCGGTGCCGCCGCCCATGCCGGCGGTGACGAACACCATGTTGGCGCCCGAGAGATGGTCACGGAGTTCGTCCATGACTTCTTCGGCCGCGGCCGCGCCGACCACCGGCTGCGAACCTGCGCCCAACCCTTGCGTGGCCGCCGTGCCCATCTGCACGATGCGCTGCGCCTTCGACATCGTCAGCGCCTGCGCGTCAGTGTTGGCGACCACGAAGTCGACGCCCTGGAGGCCCGCCGTGATCATGTTGTTGACGGCGTTACCACCGGCGCCGCCGACGCCGAACACGGTGATGCGGGGCTTCAGTTCGTGAATATCAGGAACATTGATGCTGATGGTCATGTTTGCCTCTCGATCACGCGCGCGTGGGTTCGCCCCGGCCGGCGGCCGCGGGAGTTGGTGAAAATCGAATATTGCGGGAAGGAGTCATCAGAAGCCCTCGCGTAGCCATCGTCCGACCTTTCCGAAATACCCGCCGGTCCCCGTCCTGACCTGCTGCCGCGTATGCCGCGGTTCGACATGTTCGTGGTGAACATATTGCGGGTAGACGAGCAGTCCGGCCGGCACCGCGAAGGCGGCGTTCTTCGCCTCGTTGGGCAGCCGGCCGAAACCGAGCGGACGTCCGACCCGCACGGGCCGGCCGAGAATCTGCGTTCCGAGCTCAACGAGACCCGTGAGCTGCGAGGCCCCGCCCGAGAGCACGACGCGGCCGTTCGGCTCCGAGGCGAAGGGCGAATCCTTCAGCTTGTCCCGAACCATTTCGAAGACTTCCTCGGCACGATGCTTGACGATGTTGGCGATGGTAGCGCGGGAGACGATCTGCGGCAGATCCTGCTCGTCACCGGCTGTCGGTACAGACATCAGCTCACGCGAGTCCGATCCGCCGGTGATGACGGTCCCGTATAACGTCTTGATTCGCTCGGCATCGGCAATGGTCGCGGAGAGTCCGCGCGCCAGATCCATCGTGATGTGTTGCCCGCCGACCGCAAAACCCGCGGCATGCACGAAGTGGCCGCCGGAAAAGACCGCGATCGTGGTGGTGCCCGCGCCCATTTCGACCACGGCGGCGCCGAGATCGGCCTCGTCGTCGGTCAGCACCGACAGGCCTGCCACATAGGGGCTTGCCGCCATGGCTTCGACGTTGATGTGGCAGCGTTCGACCGCCAGCATCAGGTTCCGCGCCACCGTGGCGTCGCAGGTGACGACATTCATGTCGATGCCGAACTGATGCGCAACCATGCCGCGGGGGTCGCGGATACCTTTGACGCCGTCAAGCGTGTAGCCGACCGGCAGCGCGTGCAGCACGGTGCGGCCTTCGCCGGTGGCGTGGCGCATGCCGGTGGAGGTGACGCGGCTGACATCGGCCGGTGTCACGGCGCCGCCGCGGATGTCGGCCGCAGCTTCGACCAGCTGACCGGAGAGCCGGCCGCCGGAGACCGACAGCAGCACGGACTCGACCCGCACCTTGGCCATTTTCTCTGCAAGCCCGACGGCCTGTCGCACCGCCTGCTCGCATTCGCCGAGATCGATCACGGCGCCGGCCTTCATGCCGCGCGACTGAATCTGGCTGTAGCCGATCAGCTCCACCGCATGGGTCCGGTCGCGCAGGGCTTCGCTCGGCGCCGACGGCTTCAGCCGCGCGATCATGCAGGCGATCTTGCTGGTGCCGATGTCGAGGCAGGCGACGAGGCCGCCGCGCTTGTGCGGCATCGGGCGTGTCTTCGGTGTCTGGGTGCGATCAAGACCGGTCATGCAGCGTCCCCGGCCTTTTTCTTCTTCTTGTCCTTGAACAAATCGTCGCGCGCCTTGGCGGCGTCCTCGGACAGCTGCACGACGAGCCGATCGGGCAGGCGCAGGTCGACGGCGACGATGTCGCGGGAGAACAGCCTGTCCTCCTTGTCGAGCCTGGACAGCATCGCAAGCGCGTTGCCGACGTCCTGTTCGGGCAGGCGGATGTCGAGGCCGTCCTTGAGCCTCAGGTTCCAGCGCCGCTCACCGACGAAGATCGCGGCCTTGGTAATGGAATTGACCTGCGGATAGCGCGCCAGCAAAGCGAGGAAATCGCGGGCCTGCGTCTCGGCGCCCTTGCCGACCACGAGCGGCAGCGACAGAAAGCGGCGCGAGACGTAGGGTTCGAGCACGGCGCCGTCATCGGCGATGACGGAGAGCCGGCCGGCCTCCTGCCACAGCGCGAACGCCTTGCGCTCGGTGAGCTCGATCATGAGCTGGCCCGGATAGAGCTTCAGCACGGTCGCATCCGCGATCCAGGGATTGGCCTTGAGCTTGTCGCGCACGGCGTCGGCGTCGAGAAACAGCAGCGAGGATCGGCCGCTGACGCCGCCGATCGCGAGGATCTCGTCCTGGCTGAGCTGCTTGCGACCGTTGATCACGACGGAGGTGATGCGGAAGCCGGCGGAATTGGCCAGCGCGTTGCGGGTGTCGTTGACCGCCGTGATGAAATCCTGGAGATGGCCGCCCTTGACGATACCGAAGCCGCAGCTTCCGATCAGGAGCAGCACCGTCATGCTGATCCCGACCCGGCGCGGCAGATAGCGCTCGACCAGCGCGACCAACCGCGGCGGCGGCTCGCGCTCGACGATGGCTTTGGCCCTGGTCTTTTCCTTGGCGGCAGCACGGGCGCCGAGAACTCTTTCCTGACGCTTGTCCTGCACCCACTCGCGCAGAAGCACGACCGCTCCGATAGCGGCCGCCTTCAGGTCAGCTTGGGGCCTCAGCGATCTGAAAAGCGACCGAGTGAGGCTTCCTGCTCCATCCATTGCACGAGCTCGTCAACAGTTTGCCCGCGACATCGCGCGGGTCCTGGCGAACATGACGTCTCGGACTTGCCGGGCCGGGTGCTGGTCTTCAGCAGAAGAAAACCTCTCCCCTTCAGAGCGTTCGCTGGGGGTGACAACACCCGCAACGGTCCACGCGCCGGCAGCCAAAGCGTCATATGCGCCGCCAGCGTTAACCTTCGGACGTCCTGGTAAACAAAAGGTAAAGTTCGTTAACGACGTGAGCTTTTTGCCCAGGCCTGTGAGGCATTTATGCCGCAATATCCGGCATTTTACCGGTTTTGGGTTCCAAAACCGGCCGTTTCGCCAGTTCGGCCGTTAACCAGTCCTAATTATTTTCGCACACCGGCCACAGCGAGCTCGATCAGGCCGCGCAGGAAGTCGACGAACTCGATGCTCTCGGCCTTCAGCGCCTTGGGGTAGAGCGAGGACTTGGTCAGGCCGGGCAGCGTGTTGGTTTCGAGATAGACCAGCCCCTTGTCCGAGACGATGAAGTCCGAACGGGAATAGCCGGTACACGACATCGCCCGGTGCGCCAGCATCGCCTGGTGCTTCAGCGCGGCGGTGATTTCGGGTGCGAAACGGCCGGGACAGATCTCTTGGGTCGACTTCAAAAGATATTTCGCCGCGTAGTCGAAACTGCCCTCGCCCGGAATGATCTCGATCGGCGGCAGCGAGATGATCGAGCCGTCCGGCCGCTCCAGCACGCCGCAGGTCGCCTCGACGCCGGAGATGTAGGGCTCGATCACGTACTCTTCGTGCTTGGCCGCATTGCGAACGGCGACGAGATCCTGCTTGGCGTTGACGAAGATCAGGCCGTAGCTCGAGCCATCCCTGGCGGGCTTTGCGATCAGCCGGCCGTATTCGGCGAAGGCCTCGTCGATCTGGTCCAGCGCAATGTTGGCCGGCGGCGTCACGCCGCCGAGCGCGGCGAAATGCTTGGCCGCGATCTTGTCGAACGCGAGATGCGAGGAGGCCGAGCCCGATCCGGTGAACGGCACGCCGCGCGCTTCGCACATCACCTGCAATTCGCCGTTCTCGGCACGCCCGCCATGCAGGCCGAGCACCAGCACGCGGTCCTCCGCCCTGGCCTGGTCGAGCGCCTGCTCCAACGGAATGCCCGACGTGCCCGGCTTGAACTCGTCCTCGAACGGGCGGGCATGTTCGAGCAGCTGTTTGGACTGCACGACATGCACCTTGTCCTCGACGTCCCACCACCAGAGATCGGCCTCGGGCAGCGCCTGATGCAGCGCCTGGGCTGAGGCGACGGAAACCAGACGTTCGCGGTTGGAGCCGCCGAAGAGGATGGTGATGCGCATGTTCTCTCGTCGCTTGTCCAAATTAGCCGGGAATTCCGATCCGCTTGATTTCCCAGTGTAGCTCAATTCCGGAATTTGCCTTCACCCGTTCACGTACGGTCTCGCCCAGCGTCTCGATATCGTGCGCGGTGGCATTGCCCGTGTTGATCAGGAAATTGCAGTGCATCTCGGAGACTTCTGCACCGCCGACGCGCAAACCGCGGCAGCCGGCGGCATCGACCAGCTTCCAGGCGGAATGGCCGGGCGGATTCTTGAAGGTCGAGCCGCCGGTCTTTTCGCGGATCGGCTGCGCGGTCTCGCGATGGGTTTGCACTTCCGCCATGCGCGCGCGGATCGCCTCGGCATCCCTGAGCTCGCCGCGGAACCGCGCGGAGGTGAAGATGATGGAGGCATCGACGCCGCTGTTGCGGTAGACAAACTTCATGTCGGCATTGGAGAAGATGTGCTTCGTGCCGTCGCGCCCGACGCCACGCGCCTCGATCAACACGTCCTTGGTCTCGCCGCCATTGGCGCCCGCATTCATGCGCAGCGCGCCGCCGATCGTGCCGGGAATGCCGAAGTAAAATTCGAGCCCGCCGATATTGGCCGACGCGGCGACTTCCGCCACGCGCTTGTCGAGCGCGGCTGCGCCCGCGGTGACGACATCGCCGCTCGCGCTCGCCTCGCCAAAGGCGCGCGGCGCAAGCCGGATCACCACGCCCGCCATGCCGCCGTCGCGCACGATCAGGTTGGAGCCGACGCCGACGACATAGACGGGAATGTCGCTTGCGAGATGCGCGAGGAAATAAGAGAGATCGTCCTCATCCGTCGGCGTGAACAGCACCTGCGCGGGACCTCCGACGCGAAACCAGGTGAGCTCGGCGAGCGACTGGTTCGCCAGCAGCCGGCCGCGAAGATCGGGCATCACGGCTTTGAGGTCGGGTGTGATGTCGGGGAAGCTCACTGCGCTACCCCAGCGCCTTCAATTCGCCGGGCAAGGCATACGCCCATTGCGTGATGTTGCCGGCGCCCAGACACACGACGAGATCGCCGGACTTCGCCACGCCCTTGACGATGCCAGCGAGATCGGACGCCGCGGGCAGCGGGATCACCTCGCGGTGGCCGTGGGCGCGCAGGCCCGCGGCGAAATGGTCGCGATCGATGCCTTCGATCGGCGTCTCGCCCGCAGCATAGACCTCGGCGACGATCACCGCATCCGCATCGTTGAAGCAGGTGCAGAATTCCTCGAACAGCGACTGCAGGCGGGTGTAGCGATGCGGCTGCACCACCGCGACGATCTTACCGTTGGTGGATTCCCGCGCCGCCTTCAGCACCGCCGCGATCTCGACCGGATGATGGCCGTAGTCGTCGATGACGGTGACGCCGTTCCACTCGCCGGTCTTGGTGAAGCGGCGCTTGACGCCGCCGAAGCCGGCGATCGCCTTGCGGATCGCCTCGTCCGACACGCCGAGCTCGCGCGCGACCGCAATCGCGGCGGTCGCGTTGGAGGCATTGTGGCGCCCCGGCATCGGCAGCATGAGATCGGAGATCTCGTGCACGGCGCCCGTCTTGCGATCGCGGAAGGCAACCTTGAACTTCGATCCGCCGCCCGCCGGGGTCAGGTCGACGAAGCGCACATCGGCCTGCGGATTCTCACCATAGGTGATGATGCGTCGATCCTCGATCTTGCCGACAAGGGTTTGCACCACGGGATGATCGATGCACATCACGGCGAAGCCATAGAACGGCAGGTTCTCGACGAAATGGCGGAAGGCGTCCTGCACCGCCTCGAAGGTCTTGAAGTGATCGAGATGCTCGGGATCGACATTGGTGACGATCGCGACCTCGGTCGGCAGCTTCAGGAACGTGCCGTCGCTCTCGTCCGCTTCGACCACCATCCAGTCACCCGCACCGAGACGCGCATTGGAGCCGTAGGCATTGATGATGCCGCCGTTGATCACGGTGGGATCGAGGCCGCCGGCGTCGAGCAGCGTCGCGACCATCGTGGTCGTGGTGGTCTTGCCGTGGGTGCCGGCGATGGCGACGCAGCTCTTCAGCCGCATGAGCTCGGCCAGCATCTCGGCGCGGCGCACCACGGGGATGCGCCGTTCGCGCGCCGCCGTCAGTTCCGGATTGTCGCGCTTGATCGCGGTAGAAACCACGACGACCTCGGCCCCGTCGACGTTCTCCGCCTTGTGGCCGACCGAGACCCTCGCACCGTTCTTGCGCAGGCGGTCGAGATTGTAATTGTCGGAGGCGTCCGAACCCTGCACGGAATAGCCGAGATTGAGCAGCACCTCGGCGATTCCGCTCATGCCTATCCCGCCGATCCCGATGAAGTGGATAGGTCCGATCTCGCGCGGCAGTCTCATGGTGTATCCCGCAGTTCCCTTCGTCATGCCCGGGCTTCGTCCCGGGCATCCACGAATCCTTACCACTTCTTGCAAGACGTGGATGGCCGGGACAAGCCCGGCCATGACGGCAAAAGTAGGAATTCCGGCCGATTTCGCGTCAGATTCCCGCGATTTTGGCCACCAGATCGGCCAGCCGTTCCGCTGCGTCGAGCCGGCCGGCGCCGCGGGCGGCCTGCGCCATGGCGGCAAGACGCGCGGGCTCGGCGGCGAAGGCGGAGATCTCGGCGGCGAGGCGATCGGAGGAAAACTCGGTCTGCGGAATGCGGATCGCACCGTCGACCTTGGCCAGCACGCCGGCATTGGCGAACTGGTCCTGGTCGATCGCGCCCGGCAGCGGCACCAGGATCGAGGGCCGCCCGATCGCGGCAAGTTCCGCCACGGTGCCGGCGCCCGAGCGCGACACCACCAGATGGTTGGAGGCCAGCCGTGCCGGAAGATCGGTGAAAAACGGCGCGAGCTCGGCCTTGATCTTCAGTCTGTCGTAGACCGCACGCACGCGCGCCATATCCTCGTCGCGCACCTGCTGGGTGAGGACGAGCCGGCTCCACAGCGCAGGCTCGAGGCGCTCGATCGCGCCCGGCACGATGTCGGCCATGATGCGCGCGCCCTGGCTGCCGCCGACGACGAGCAGGCGCAGCGGACCGTTCACTTCAGGCGCAGCATATGGCACGCCAGCTGCGGCGAGGATCGCCGGACGCATCGGCGTGCCGACCGTCGTGGTCTTGCCTGATAGCGCCGGATCGCGATCGAGCACGCCGGGCAACGACGTCGCGATGGCTTGGACGCGGCTCGACAGGAACCGGTTGGCGCGGCCGAGCACCGCATTGGCGTCATGGATGATGCCGGGCACGCCGGCGAATTTTGCGGCGACCAGCGGCGGCAGCGTCGGATAGCCGCCGAAGCCGACGACGGCGACCGGCTTCAGTCGCTTGATCATGCTGTAGGCGGACAGCGTGCCGGCCGCGAGCGTCAGGCCGGCATAGGCGAGCTGCAGCGGATTGCGTCCGCGCGCAGTCTCGCTCGAGACGACGTCGATCATGTCCTTGGTGAACAGTCCGCTGTAGCGCAGCGCGCGCTCGTCCGTGACGAGGCGGACGCGGAAGCCGCGCCGGATCAGCTCGACGCCGAGCGCCTCGGCCGGAAACAGATGGCCGCCGGTGCCGCCCGCGGCGAGAAGAATCAGGGGGGAGGTGTCCATGGTGGCGAGTTTTACAAGGACTCTTTCGTCATTGCGAGCGCAGCGAAGCAATCCAGACTGCCACCGCGGAGAGATTCTGGATTGCTTCGCTTAGCTCGCAATGACGAAAAACTATTCGTAGCTGCGCATCGCCTCGGCGTGGCC
>NZ_JBVVPP010000012.1:0-122475 GCF_055811315.1 Bradyrhizobium sp. MI1.4
AAGGTGGGCGACATCGTCTCGGTATCCACGGGCGACTTCATATCGGTACCCCTGGGCGACTTCGTCGGAATCCGCATACTATTAATTGAACTGAGTGATTTTACGTCCTCCGGCCTGACAATGGCAGTTTTTAAATAGTCATGCTAAGGCGCGCTGATGAGTAGGCCTGGTCAGGGGCACAACCGCATGACAGTTCTGCACGAACGCGTTGGTTTCTAAGATCTCAACTGACAGAGCTTCAGAACCCTCGCAGCCGGGTTGAGCAAGCCGAGGAACGAAGTCGGCAAACGTTCAAAAGTCACAGGTGTCTCGGCGATGCGTCGCCGATTGCGGCGACAGCGGCGTTTTGTTTTCTAGCCACACACCGTGGCGACGAACGTGCCGTAGGCTCGCAGCCACGAAGCATCAGAGATCTCTGGCCGAAAAAAGCGCCCGCGTTGACTTGTTCGGCTTTGGGTCAAAGGCAGCCCTCGGCAGCTTGCATGATCGGGTCGGCTCATCTCCCGGAAGCGGCCCTCGCAGCGCTCTAACTGAGGTCGGTCACGGGCCATGTGTGGAAGTCGTTCGTACACTGGCTACTCGCAAGCCGAGCGAGACGGATCGCTCGGCTACAATTTAGTTATGGCAGCCCAGCAACGAGGCAAATGTCTGTGAGGCCTTCCCATTCGACGAGATTTGCGATGTCCGTGATGTGCGTGTCGAGATTTATGTCTCTGCTGAGGAGATGCGAGCGTTCTGCCAATCCCGTAAGCGTAAGCGCATAGACTTTGTGGCCCTGCTTTTCGAGCCTCTCGGTGACGCCAACACCAAGCTCCGTAAAAGGCTCCGCCAATAAGAACAAACGTCTTTTGCGCGGATTGAGCACGTGCGCTGCTGATGCTTGATGAAGTTACCGAGACCGCGCTTACTCCGGCCGCGAGACTGCCGATCAATCAGCGGCGGTTGACGTCTGACAAGGTCATGAAATCTCTCCGTGCAAAAAAATTGGGTACCATACGAGTGCAACAGTGTAATCGCCAAAACCGAACAAATGGAAGATGACTTCAGCGGCCTTCGAAGGAATATTCTTTTTGACCGGTCACTGACTTCCGCCATGGGTCACAAGCGGCGGTCGGCGACAGCTCCAGCCGTGTCCGGTCCACCTCAAACGGCCGACCTTGCGCCGCCTCGGGTGTAGTCTTCAGCTCCGGGCCGACGTTGTAGGCAATCAGGTTGAGGAGGAAGTCGGGGGTGACGCGAGTTGGGCCTCGATGTTGGGTCTTTGCTCGCCTCGTGTTAGACATCGCCTGACCGACCAGGGAGAACAGCCATGACCGCCGAGTTCGATGAAGACCGCTTCAATATGGCTATCCGTAAATTTCTGAAGCATGTTGGAGTTACATCGCAGCGCGAAATCGAAAACCTAGTGCGCAGCGGGGCGGTGAAAGGTGGCCAGCTCAAACTGCGAATGACCCTGTCGGCTGAGGGGACGGCGCTGAAACATGTAGTCGAGGAAACAATCGCACTCTGACGATGTCCCGGCTGCCCCGGCATTGCCGCCCTGTTGGTGGAGCATTCAATCCTGTTGATTTCCAGCAACGACTGCTTTGGGTCATTTTCGACAGTTTTGGCACAGAGTGCGGGATGGTTGATGCCCGTTCCTGTCCAAAAGGCGCGTACCAGTGTCTGCCCATGAGCGTTGCGTTTGGCCGAATGGCCGTGATTCAAACTTCCGAACTGGAGCTCGAATCATGCGCTACGAACTCGCTGACTATGAATGGACCGCTATCAAGCCGATGCTGCCGAACAAGCCGCGTGGCGTCCCCCGGTCGAACGACAGACGGGTCCTCTTCTGGATCCTTCGATCAGGAGCACCCTGGCGTGATCTGCCGGCGGCGTTTGGGCCATACACCACTTGCTACAACCGCTTCGTCAGGCGGCGGCGGGCTGGCGTCTGGGGCCGCATCATAAAAGCGCTTGCCACTGCCCATGATGCCGCTACCCAGATGATCGACACCTCCATTGTCAGCGTACATCAGCATGGGGCCTGCATCGCAAGGAACCAGCCAATCGATGGGAAGGTCCCGCGGCGGTTTGACGAGCAAAATCCATGCGGTGGTCGACAGCAATGGTCTGCCGGTACGGTTGGCGCTGAGCCCCGGTAAGGCCAATCCGTTCGACTTGCCGGAAAACTGCTGTCTCGTCTGAAATCCGGGTCAATGTTGCTTGCGGACCGTGGCTATGACGCGGACTGGATCAGGGAGCTTGCCATGAAGAAGGGCGCGCGTGGGCCAACATCCCGCCGAAGAGCAATCGCAGCGATCCGATCTGCTTCAGCCCATATCTCTACCGCGCCCGCAACCGGGTTGAGCGGTTCTTCAACCGGATCAAACAATGTCGTCGGGTGGCGAGGCGGTACATAGGCTGGCCGCCAACTACCTTGCCTTCGTTCAGCTCGCGTCAATCAGGCTATGGCTGCGTCTTTATGAGTCCGCGTCTTAGTTCTTGCCAAGGCGGTCCGATGCAACATCGCGATGTGCGGTTTCGTTCTTCCCCTTGTCGTCGATGCCGCCCGAAGGGTTGCTGTCCGGCTGGGCACTGGTACCTTGCCGAGACCGAGCTGCTGGGCGGCTGCGATGCCGATCGTCACCTTGCACGATCTGAGCGAGGTGCCAGCTCCGGATGCTGCGACTTGCGCTCAAATGCTTGAGCGGACACCGCCTGGGACGTGGCCGGCCCCGCGGGTCGAGCTGATCGAGCTGATGAACCGCGCGACGTCTGGATCCATGCGCAATGGGATGAGGCGAAGGTGCCTTAGCGGCCGTTGGTGGAAGCTATGCTCAAAATCGTTCAGTTCGCGGGACGGATAAGACAAGCCGACCGCCCAGCCTCTTTCCGCATCAGCCGCGCTTCTTGTGAGCGGATGGCTTAAATTCCACGACCTCGTGCTGCTCGCTGGAATCCGAGTGCCCTTGTTGTTTTACGATGACCTCAAGCTCAAGAGCTTCGAAGGCGAGTTCATCCGCCAAGCGTTGAAAGAGCGCGCGCTTTTCGGCATCGGTCGCCGACTGACTCATAAGAGCAAAGTCTCTGGCGTCCGCGCGGAGCCTCTCCAATCGTCGCCTGAGGTGCTTCATCGTCTTGGCTCAGGTTCTAAACTCATCCTCGACGCAAACAGCAACCTTGCTTTCCGGGATGACGGATGATTCAACCACGGAAACAATATATTGGTTCTCCTAACTGTTAGTTAGCGGCGTATTCACCGTGCGGTGCATAGGCACGGTCGCCCGTGGGACCAACTTTGGATGGACGGGCTGGTGGTCGCGGCGCGAGGCCTCGTCTCCGACCTTGCCGCAGGTCCACCCAGGGTGCCATCAAAGGTACATCAAGGTCTGAAACCGCACAGACCCGAGTTTTGCACGCATCAGGTCTACCGCACCAAGCTGCTGTGCGTCGACATTGGCCGGGCGCGCGCCGCGGCAGGACCGGTTCAAGGCTTGAGTTAAATGGCGCGATATTAAATGATTCAATTATCCGGCGTCTGGCAGGCGAGTTGCGGCGCCAGCCATCGGGACCCTGCCACGCCCCACCGGATCACGGTCGCAAGTCTGCTCGCCGCTTCGCTCGCAGCTACAAACCCTGCTTTATCTAGCCAGGACACGTTTGGGCGAAACGGTCGTTCGTCGCTCGACCTGCGCTTTGGCGTCCAGCACTTTATCGCCAGCTCGCGCGGCGCGCGGCCGGCTCACCTGGTCCGAAAGACTGGGGCCCTTTCCAAACGTTCCGACCGGAAGACCATTTGTCGCGTGACCACCACTGATGTTTCCTTTGGCCTGCGCTGCCGGGGCTGATGCGTTTCGGGCGGGTAATGAGCCGATGATCATCTGGTCCTCGTTGCTTGTACCCGTCCCAATGGCCCCGATCGGCAGGCCATTTTGCGCGTGACCAACCCCGGCATTTCTTGCGGCCTGTGCGGCCGTCCGCGACTTTGTCGGCGTGGCGGGTTCAACGTTCGGATTGTTCAATTGATTGTTGGTGCTCGGATTTGCGCCGGTTGCGCTGTCTTTCGTCCCCATTCCGGCAGGCGTGGAGGGACCAGCGCCGGCGCTACCCGCATTCGTCCCCATTCCGGCAGGCGCCGACGGACCAGCGCTGGCGCTGCTCGCGCTTGTCCCCGTGCCCGCACCCGCCGACCCAGCATTTGCGGCGCCTCCTGGCGCGAGGACCAGCAGAGCTGAGCTTGCGACGATGGCGGCGAGCACCAAAGGGGCGACATGGGGCATTGGAATCTCCTTGCCAAACCGTTAACCATGATGCCCGAGCCCGGTTCCTCTGCGCCATGGCGGGTTCTGCCGCATAGTGCTGGAGCGCACGCGCGCCCTCGATTGGTCGCGCGCAAAACCGCGCGAGCTACTATTGCCGATTCAAGATGCCATTGGCAGATTAGTCAGCAGGTCTGACGGAGGTGGCCGCTTTAATGTAGCACTCGGGTTGCTTCTGCTAGCCGGACCTTCTCTCTCAGCTCCTCAAGATCCTCGATCGCTTCGAGTAGTTGCATCAGATTGCGGGTAACATGTGCCAGATTGGGCTTTCGGCGTTTGAAGATTCGAATTTTTGGTCCCATTGCTACACATCTCCTCGCAACGAAAATCACTGGTCCGACCGATTGGCAAGGAGCGTGCCATCTGAGCGTCCGCGGAGAGCTCCGGTGATGAGAACGCCAGTCGCGCTCCCGCCCCAAATCCAACAGGGAAGGAGCGCGCCAAAAGGCGCCGGTCGCCATCCCCCACATTGGGACGATGATCTCCCTCCCGGTTGCGAGTGAATTATGGGCAGCAAGCCGCGAGATGGCGACAGCTGCGGAGCAAGCAGCGCCTTCGGCCCTCCGCACCGATGGTCTCGCAGCGATCAGACGCGTTGGAAACAGTTAATCCCTAGTCCTGCACGGCTTGGTCGGTCTGCAGCGGCGCGTGTGGCCGCCCCCTGTCCTGCGGCCGCGGAACGGTTGGCGCAGGTTTGCGGATCGTGGCGGCAATTGGCCTGGGCAACGGCACCGGCGTCTTGGGGCGTAGGATCTGCTCGGAAGCGTTGGTGGTGATGCCGGCCAATCGTTCTTGGACCATTCTGAGCTGCTCGGCGGCATCCGCTCTGTCTCGCACCATTTGTGCCTGGACCGCCGTAAGCTGCTCGGAGAGCTTGCCAAGGTCGCGAACGATTTGATCTTGGCTGGCCTTGAGCTGCTCGATCGCTTGCTGCGGGTTGGCAAAATCGCCCGACAATCCCTGGAAGGTCGGCGCCAGCTCCGGCGAACTGGGGCTGGCGGCTGCCTGGATCGCATCGTGCGGTGTAGTCAACGGCCCCGGTTGCTGAAGTGCCACATAGATTGCACTCGTCTGAGTGGTAGGCAGAGCCGAGGAGATCTCGGCTCTTTCTTGCGGCAACGAAGGTGAAACGGCACGCGCGGACCACCGATACATCATTGCTCTGACCGCATCGCCGTCGGATGACTGCGCTGCAAGAGCAGCTAAACAGATGCCGCTTGCCAACAGCAGACCGATCAGGCCGCGCAGTGCCGGCCTTCCGCGCAATGAGTTCGCCCCGCGGTCGGGTGGTCGAAACCATTTCGCGGAATTCTTCGGCTGAGAAGGATGGCGCGTGCCATCCTGATCTAACTTGGAAAGCTGTTCGTTGACACGCGCCAGCTGTTCATCTGCACGTGCGATCTGATCATAGGCGTGGACGAGCCGTTCATCCGCGCGCGCAACAAGCTCGACGTCTTCCGGTGAGAGCGCGGGACTATGAATTTGTGAGCCGGGATATATCGGTTTAATCGGCGAATGCATCGGCGTTCCCCATCACACCCGACGTCATCCGGACCGAGGCCGGGCATTAAATCGGGCAAGTCCACACTCCCCAACGCCGGTTTGACCAAAGCAAGGCCACAAGATGAAAACCGGAGGGCGGATTTTCGGCGACAGCGCACAGGGCTCCAATCCGTCGAGGCTCTTCGGGAAAGAAACGGACGGCGGCGCATCGCCCGGAATCCGACGGAGCTGGCCCTCGCGGTTCGCGGGCGCATTCAAAGCGGTCGTAGTCCCACCGACTGCACGCTTCTCCCCCAAGCCCGCCCCCAAGCCCGCCACCAAGGCATCTCGACCCCTCTCGACGACCTGACTTTGGTGGTTGCAACCCTGGCGCTGCACGCCACGAACTCCGCCGCGCGCATCGAGCAGATGCCTGCCAGCGGATTCATCTTCGTTGCGGCGAATTCTTTTCCTTGTCGCGATCGTAAACCGCTTTGAGGCCGCGGCTTCGGCCTGTCTGACCCGCTCTCGTAACTCGATGAGCTGACGGTACTCGGCTTCCAGCGGGCGCGATAGGAGAACTGCGCGGCTGGTGCACGATAGTTCGAATCCATACGACGAATATCGAATCATGGAAATCGAACCCGTTTTCAGGCAACCCCCGCTAACTGGTGGTTCGGGAAAAAATGCCCGATCGACGCGACGATATTCCCTCTCGGCAAGTTGGCAACGAATGTCACTCGTTAAGCTTGATGCTACCGAGGAGGCTGGATTGCGCTCGCGCTCGTGAACCGCCTACACGGAAGCTGTGGGATCGAGATGATCCTGATGCGCTGGAGCATCAGTTATCACCGCGCGGTAGCTTCGCGACGGCCCGACGGAGCTTGACTTCGATGCACCGACCGCAGATCAACTCGCCGTCCCCGGCCGGTGGCGCAAGAACTATCAGCTCTTCTGGCGCGAACTCTTCTTCGCAGTGATCGCAGCGGGGGATTTCGAGCATCCGCGCATTTGCTCACGCAGTTGTGGCGGAATTCGATAACCTCTTTACCCGACCGCTCGCAAGAGCTTGATCAATACCCACGGCCGAGCTTGCACCAAGTTCGTTCCCAATCTGGAACGTTGCCGAAAAAATCCCGGACGTTGCAGATTTACAACCCGCGCAGCCATTCGCGATACTAAGCTCGTCCGTGGAGACGACCAGACGTGCTTACTTCAACATGATCGCGGGGGCGAAATGTATGATGTCTATCGCAATGACAGGCGCTTCCTGCTCGTTCTAAGTTCAGGCTCTCCCGTGCCCGTGCTTTACTCTGCACATAAGTGGCGGAGGAGCAGGAAACGAGTTCTCAAGGTCAGCGACGAAATCAAGTCAGCCGTTCAGGCACAAGGCTATTACGTCCGCAGCCTGCGCATCACCAAGGAGCGAATGATCGACGGCGAGTAGGTGGCGAACGGGTGTTCTCGTTTGCGCGTTTGATCACCAGCAACCAAGCCGCCATTATCGCGCTGTTCCGCGTCGTCAACCGCTATGTCGGCAACTTCGCACCGATGCCGGGGTGTTTCCGAACCATTCGGATCGGGGCTTTTCGGAGGGTGCGAGATTCTCACGATTGCGGGTGGGCATGCCGCCTAGCACGGGCGGGCCGCCCTGACGTCTCAAACGGAACTCGATGAGCGGGCCGAGATTTTGGCTTCTTCCATTGAACCTTTAATCGAACTGTCGGACGAACCTTCAATCGGAAACCGGAGGTTTCCCATGAAGCGTCTGATCTCATCTGCAATCGCCGCCGTTGCCCTCCTCATTGTTGCAACCCCTATGCTGTGGTCTTACACACCTTCGGCTGAGCGCCATGTCACCCGTACAGCCATAGGTCATTGCAAGAATTTCCACAGCCTGGCCGGGACAAAAGCGTCCGAACTATTGCCTTACTAAGCGCCAGTAAAATGCGTCGAGACGATGTTGACCTGTAGCAGGTGGCTGGATGCCACGCCGACATGGGAGTAGGCGAAGGCGCTGCAATGGCCCGTTGCCGGATGATGTGCTCAAGATCGTCATGCGCGGGACCGAAAAGAAGCTAATTGGGCGGTTTGAACCGGGAACTGCTTTGGCAGCTTAGCTCGCCGGCGCGCCATCCAACCGCGCCAGCCCAGCCTCAATCACGGCGATATCCTCCTCGATCTGCTGGATGGTTGGCCGGAAATCAAAACCCGTACGTGCCTTTAGATCCACCGCCAGTTTCCGGCGCTGCATGCGGAGATCATCCAGAGCCCTCCGATTGTTCAAGCGAACGTAACCGTCCACAATCAGCTCGATTGCGTTTGGCATCCCACCCCCTGTCGTGATCGACCGGCGCCGAACCGCTTACACGCTTCAAAACGGCATCTCTTCGCAAATTGTGTGCAGCAGCCCAAGCCGACCTGACGCCATGAGAGCAAGGGGGCTGCACAGTTTAATGGAAAGACCGGCTCCCAATATCGCGATTGCGCGTTGTTCATCCCTTTCGAGATCGCCCCATGAGATGCCGTCCATGATGGGTCTCCGTCGCAAAAGAACTATTTAAAATCCAAACGCGCGACCGATCTGCCGCAGCATAGCCATGGCCGCGTCGGTGTACCGACCGTGGGTTAGGTATTGATCCACTTGCGCTGTACTGATCAGCGCAACAACGAAGACCGTGAAGCCCTTAAGCATTGGGGCGTCTCCTGAAAGAGACCGCCAACCGGGCGTGTCGAAGTAATAGACTGTTCTCAGAATGCGCTGCCGCATAATGCGACTGTATGTAAATGGTGACAGTGACCGGTAACCAATCCCTTAACCGGCGTTAGGTGCGCGCCAAGGGACGAGGCGAAGGCGCTGCAAGAGCCGTTGCTCATGTGCTCAAGGTCGTGATGCGAGAGGTCGGAAAGGAAGATATAGCCGCTGCACAGAGGCGCGCGGTTCCTCGATAGCGCAAACAAGAAGCGGCGAGTGTTAGTCCCCACAAAATGGAAGTCACTTCTTCATGGCGTCTGCTGCATCGGGGGACCACGAACGGATTTCGGGTCTATTGTTTGACATCGCCCATCCATGCCAGCAAAAGAACCGCGAGTTCCATTGTAGGGCAGAGCTAACTGACTCTTCTCCGCCTAAAGATCCTCGAACGAGACCCCGATAAGATTTCCACTCAACCAGACTAGGCGGCAACTTCGGATGATGCGATCTTTCTCGAGCATTAGTTTGAATGTGGAGGCCACGTGCCGCTTCGACGGAAGCTCAACTGCTGCCCCTTCTTCCGACATGTTGACCACGCGGCAGCGTAAGCTGGCGCCGTCGCCTGAAATGTAGGCGACCTCGTCCACATCGATGCGCTCCAGCTTCCGACGTTCTATCATTTCATTGTAGCCGCAACGAGATCATCTTCGCCCGATGTGCACCTTGTCTCTAGCAGCTTAAATTGTCGCGCGATCTGTGTTGCTAGGTCTGATCGTTCCTTAGCGAGAGCTTTTCTTTGCTCAAGCATGTCGTGTCCGTCACGCTCGAGCACCTGGATCAAGGTGGTTTGACTTTCGATATAAAGCTGCTTGGTTGCGATTGCTCGAGCGATAGCCGCTAGTTCATCATTGCAATCCGAAGTCATTAGCAATCTCATGGCTGGCCTGTCGGCGAGTAAAGCTACATCCTACCTGGCCTTACCTGCGAAAACGTTACACTTGTCCCAGCAGCCCGGCGCCTTCTTTTCCAACGGATTAGTCTGAAGGCGCACACGCGACACATTCTCCCGTTTGTGCGGCGCCAAACGGATTTGCCGCCTTACGTCGTCCGTACTCTTACGGACGTTGCGCATCCGCAAGCTTTGACGTCTACTTCTGATTGTTTTTATGACGATCTTTGTTTCCCGACGAGAGGGCCCATGAGCGTTAAAGCTATGATGGCGATGATCCTCCAGGACCAACTGGCCTTGCGAGGCGTGCATTCGCTGAAGGCGTCTGATTACGATCAGATCGTAGAACTTCTGATTGAGCAGCTCAGAGAGCTGGAGCTGAGCTTGGCTGTGCGAGAGATTACCGACAAGCCCCGGGAATAGCAGCAGCACCCGATTTTTTGAGGGAGGACGAAGACGAATGCGGAGATTGTTGTTCAGACACCGGTGCCCAAAGCCGACAAGCGCTCCTGGCTGATCCGATAGAACAGTGGCGGATACCCGGCCAATCGGGTCCAGAGCCACGCGTTGGTGCGGCCTTCAGTCAGATCTCGTCCGTGCAGCAATCTCTTTGACCTTTATCAACGTTCGTTCGAATTCGGATTTGAGATACTGCTCGTGCGCCAGGTCTGTTGGCTTCAGAAGAAATGCGACTTTCACGAAAAAGCGGTTCAACAGCGAAGTAATTAAAAGATTGTCCGAGTGTTTCGACCGGAGCGCCGTAAGTCGGCGACGCATCTCGATGAGATCAAGCGTTTCGTGGTCCGGCTGCTCTCTCAAGTGAAGCTCGCGCGACTGTCCAGCGTCGAAGTCGCTGCACCGAATATAATAGTGCGGCGACTTCGCTGGGGTGGAGCGGACAAGGACAATGTCCGTGTGCGCAAACCTAGTCCTCTAGCGCGCGGCCGCAATCACGGTCTGGAATTAAGCTTGATGTTCGTGTTGCAAGTTAATTCTGGAACTGAGCAAGGCGAACGATAGGAGGTGTTGAATTTCGGATGCGCTGCCCGGGCTGTTCAATGTTGAGCGCAACGTGGACACTCCCCATCTGCTGCTTTGCCGAGCTGTCTTGCGAGTTCTTGTCTGAGGTCTTGCGTCTCCCAATGTGCACCATCGCTCCTGACGATCTTCTTGGCGCGCTCGAAGGCGTGGCTTTCGGCTCATCGTCGCCGACGCGCACATCCTAAATACGTTGGCCGTCTTCCGGCTCGGCCCCAGGGCGATCATCGGCGGCTCGTGCGTGACGCGCTTCGTCTCTCGTCAGAGAGGCAAGCCGGTCCAATTGATTAGCTAATCCGGTGAGGGTCCTTGCGACGCTCTTCAACAAAATTGCTCGTTCGGTGTGGAAATAGCGGATGATTTAGCAAGGGCCTGTATTCAATCGCGAGTTCTTGACGTCGGGCGGCAACATACAACCAACGGCCGGTCTGTCCGGTAGCGGACACACCCACCTGACCTGAGGCCGGCTCGCGGCCTTTTAAATAATAAAAGGAACTTAATTTTGTTTAATTGATTTAAACTTCGTTCGGCTTAATATCCGCATGCCACGAACCGGAGCTCAAGCATGCCAAGCCCCACAGAAGACGAGGACCGCCGCGAGTTCTTAAAGACCTGCGGCAGGTTTGCCGTCGTGACGCCTCCAGCGATGACGCTACTGCTATCAACATCCTGACGTCTAACGCCATTGCGCGGTCTGGCGGGGGCAGCTCGCATGAGCATCACCACCACCACCATCATGACGATTAAGGCAGTGGCATTTCGATAGGCGGTGCCTTGGGCAACGCCGTAGGCGATCATGCCGGCCTTACGCCGTCGCCGGCATGGAGTGGGCGGCCCTGGGGCGCTCCTTTAGCCCCCCTGCGCTCCAGGGCGCTTTCCACAGGCGCACGACCCGATCCGGGCGAACATCACCGGCGCGCCTCGCTCCGCGACCAGCAGCAGCACTTTCATTCTGGCCGATCGCCGACCAGCAGCCCACCTCGCTTGTTGGCCGCGAATCTGCGAACTCTATAGGCAGGCATAAGCGTGCAACAGGCTGGGGGGCCGCTGGCGCGATGGAACAGTCACGCTACCCGCTAGTGAGAAGGTGGACGCCGGAAGATCATCAGCGGCTGATCGCCATGGCCATGGCCGCCTCAGGAAATCGACCTGACGACATCGCTCGCGCGCTGGGGCATGGACAGAACCGGCTGTGCGAGGTCGCGCCACAACATCCCCTTGCGATTGGTGACGCAAAAGCGGAAGTGAACCGGAGTTGAGGCGGCCTCATTCGCGCGTAGGGGGACCTGATTGAGGAGCTGCGAGATCGCCGTGACAAGTTGGGCCGGCGCAAACGGCTTCTGCAACAGGATGCTGTTCGGGACGCTCTGGGACGCCCAATGGTCGGCCGCAGCGCCGGTCATGTAGATCACGGGAAACGTCGGCTCTTGTTCTCGAACCTGTCTGGCCAAGTCCCAGCCGCTGAGCGAGCCCATAAGGTTCACGTCCACAACAAGCGCCCGATACTCTTTCATTCCGCTCTTAAAGAGAGTCAGAGCTATCGGTTTAATCGGCGAATGCATCGGCGTTCCCCATCGCACCCGATGTCATCCGGACCGAGGCCGGGCATTAAATCGGGCAAGTCCACACTCCCCAACGCCGGTTTGACCAAAGCAAGGCCACAAGATGAAAACCGGAGGGCGGATTTTCGGCGACAGCGCACAGGGCTCCAATCCGTCGAGGCTCTTCGGGAAAGAAACGGACGGCGGCGCATCGCCCGGAATCCGACGGAGCTGGCCCTCGCGGTTCGCGGGCGCATTCAAAGCGGTCGTAGTCCCACCGACTGCACGCTTCTCCCCCAAGCCCGCCCCCAAGCCCGCCACCAAGGCATCTCGACCCCTCTCGACGACCTGACTTTGGTGGTTGCAACCCTGGCGCTGCACGCCACGAACTCCGCCGCGCGCATCGAGCAGATGCCTGCCAGCGGATGCATCTTCGTTGCGGCGAATTCTTTTTTCCTAGTCGCGATCGTAAACCGTTTTTGAGGCCGCGGCTTCGGCCTGTCTGACCCGCTTTCGTAGCTCGATGAGCTGACGGTACTCGGCTTCCAGCGGGTCGCGATAGGAGAACTGCACGGCTGGTGCGCGATAGTTCGAACTTCCATACGACGAATATCGAATCATGGAAATCGATGCCTGTTTTCAGGCAACCCCCACTAACTGGTGGTTCGGGAAAATACCCGATCGACGCGACGATATTCCGTCTCGGCAACTTGGCAACGAATGTCACTCGTTAAGCTTGATGCTCGCGAGACGCGTTAAACCTGGAACTGTCGACAGGAATGAATCTGCACCGCGAGGGCGGCTACCTAAACGAACGCACCCGATCGAAACAGCTTTGAATGCTGGAGGCGCCCGACCACGAACATAATACCGCAAACATTCTTTGCGAGTTGCAGCCACTTCTTTAGAGCTGTGGAGAATAGTGAATAATAGGAGAATTGAGAGCGCCGAGCGCATTTAATCCGACGCAGTGAGTCGGAGACCCTGAAGTGCCGGACATTTGGTTTCCACTTCTCGCGACCGTCATCGTCGGCACACTGCTTTTCCTTGCGTTCCGACGATAGCCCGCCGTGTGGCAATGAATCCTCAGCTGCGGCTGAAATCGCGGTTTCCTGCGCGATGCCTTTGACTGTGCATGAACGGGAAGGTTCACTTCCAAAACAGGAGGCGAACGTGAACAGCTGGTTGGTCATTTTTCTAATTGTCTTGAGCGCTGGCATTATAATCGCACACGCTATCGACGCGATGCGCTCCTGAATCCCCGGACGCCACTTGTCGAGTTTGCTTGGATTTCGTAACGAAGCACAAAATCGTGCACTGACTAATCGTAAGCGCTGCTCCGCGCGAAATAGGCCGGCTGAGAGCTGAGGCTTCCTGCATCGCCCGTTAAGGCCAGGCAGACTGGTGGGTCGAGAAGCAAGGCAGAGGAACGCATTTTTGTTTTGGCAATAGCGAGGCTAAGGCTGCCTTCGCGCAGCTATGCAAGTCGCAAAGCGTTCATTGTTGAGATGCCTAGCGGCCGAGTTTGATCTCTCAGAGAGAAGCACGTGCGCCGCGAGCCAGACAGCGAGACCGACATCCGAGCGCGGGCTTGCGCCTTGGCCTCACGATCTGTGGCCTCGCACGATCTGACTTTCGGCAGATGCCATGACCTGGGCGATCAGGTCGACTGCCGCTTCTGATCAAAAGCTGAGACAATGAGGAAATCATCCAGCTTGCGGCCGCCTCGAAGTTGCGGCTTGAGCCATCGCGGCACCCTGCCCCGCCCCGACCAGGTCTCCGTCGGGTTCTTCGGATTCCGGTACTTTGGACGAACGGGCGGGTATTGGCGGCGCTTACGCTCAAACCGGCTGGCTTCGTGACCCATTCCGATCCGTCGCAGCCGTTCCTCCAACTTGGCTTTTTCCGCCAACATTGTGTCGCCAAGTTTGGCGGTCACCTCGTCGTGAATTTTCGAAAGCTCGTCAAGCGAGAGCAACTTCAGATGATCGATGTTCATAGCTCCATCCCGGGTTCTAAGAGCATTAATCAAGCCCAAGCAGCGGACAAGTCACGACCTGAACAACGGTCCCGCAATCCACATTTAATTGCAGCAACCAGCAGTGATGAAGGCAAGAGAGCGGTAATACCGTGGCGAGCGCGAAAAACCCGCGGGGCATTTAATTCGCGCACCCGGTTGGGATCCTAGATACTGCACTGCCGCCCTTTGGCAACCCGGGCACCGCGCTCCCCTCCAATTTGCAAGCAGATTGGCGGGCCAAGTTCTACGGCCGACCACATGGTGGCCTGAGGAGCGCCTGCAATGAAGCTCTCGTTAGAGAGCCCCTTCGCGGATCCTGAGACGGTAGCCAGCGAACTCCTCGAGCTGGCCGCTGGCGTCGAGCCGTGCTGGACAGCATCTACATTGAGCCCTTGCTCTTCCGGCTCGGCGGCACTGCTCGTGAGTTCGGTGCGGGCGTTGCCTATCCCAATCGCAGCTAGCTGGAAGAGCATGAGAGCGGCAGTTAGGTGCGCCTGCTGAAGTCGCGCGAGGACGTGCTGGCCGGATAGGAACCAAGCCGATTCTTCGTTCTTTATTGTTGCCTGGATTCCGATGTAAGGCCGGGCTCAACTTCCCCAGCCTTGAGCCTGGGTCGCCTCCGAACCTTGTGGAATCAGTTTCGATGCTCACGCTCCGGTCGGCTGCTGCCGCCATCAAGGCATTCGGAGAACGCCTCGAACAAACCAGTCGCGATCCCGCCTGTTCACGCCGGCGGGGCGCCATCAATATGCGAAACACCGATGTTTTCGCAGATTGAGACGAACGCTCTCTTCGCCTCAGCGTCCTCAAAGCAAAATCGTGCGCCTTGGACTTCGCGCTCGATCCAACAGCCGATTTTGTTTGCCCGCGAAATGCGCGATGCCTCGCCGCGCAACTGATCCAATTGCCTTCCATAGGCCCGAACGATCACACAATTCGTCATTCCCTTATCCCCCAAAAAAGCCCCGCGCTAACTAGCCCTGAACGCAAGAGTCCTTCCGACTAGTCATCGCGCACGCGCGGTGAGCTATCCCTTCAAAACGCCAGAAAGTCATGGAGTGAGTTGCTCCGCAGCGATCGCACGTCAATCGCTCCTGGCCGAGCATGTAGCGCCCGCGGATTGCGGAAGCCGCATTTTTGCAAGATGGACAAATCAACAAAAAATTGCGCATACGCCAGCGCATCACCAGACCACCCAACACCTTCGACGCCCCTTCGTGAATCAGGTATCTCGCTGACGAGGACCTTAGCGAAACTTTGCACGCCTGAATGTTCGATCGCGAACACAGGAACCGGCCTGCGCTTGCCCAGAGCGTGATGGTATCCTTTCCGAAGGCTGCTAGGGTAGTGAGAAGCCGTGTTCGATGCCGCCCTCGCGGCATGCTGAGCGCTGAATTTCCGCTCAGCTGTTCATCCTCAGATAAACCAAAGATCACTGGAAGACGCAGGTCGCTATCGCCGCGATTGGCGGCGCATCGCGGACATGCCCGTAAATCTTGAGCGTCTTCCGGCCCTTCGTTTCTCCGCTTGTTCCACCCGGCCGCGAAGGCTCTGAAGCTCTGCCAATTGCGAGCTGAGCGACCATATGCGTTTACGCAGAACCGAGATGCGGCCGAGCACCAGAGCACGATTACACATTAGCGCCCCCTACTGTGATCCATCGTTTCAGAACAATCATCATCGGGTCGAAAAATAAATCAGCGTCAAATCCACGCAGATACTAACACAGGTTCATGAAAACGATGTGAAACACCCCACAAACGCTGCAAAACTCAAATCTTTGAACGCCTCGTCAATCCTCCATCATTAATCGGACGCTGAATTAACTATTTGATCCGATCGAATTTTAAAGAGACAATAATACTGCTTGTTAGCGGATCCCGCGGGGACCATCAATATGCCATCTCCGGGACGTCGGCGGGACCGGAAAAGCTGACTTCGCAGAAGCGCGATCGCGATCACCGCGATCGTTCGATGAGAGTTTGCCTTTCCATTTGGAGGATCTCGCCATGAGCGAACGTCGTGCCATGCAAAGGATACCGATCAACCGGGCCGCGCAGCTGTCATTTAGCGGATTGAATGGACGCCATCCATGCGTGGTGCGCGATGTCAACGTCCGAGGAGCCTGTATCTCAACGCCTTACTACATCTTTGCCAATGAATTTGCGCTCTCGTTCGATGGCCATCGTGGAGCCGTCACGTGCCGCATCATCTGGAGAAAAGCGACACTTTGCGGCGTATGCTTCGTCGCGAGCCGCAGCTCGCCGCACCTAGCAAGCGGATCAGGCGGCGCGACAAACGTGGTGCGACTTGACCGTCAGGCCGATCGCGGGTGAGAGCCTGGTTACCGCGCCAGTCTCAAATGAGCGCGCTTCAGGATCGGCGATACATTCCGGCAGGCCTGTGCCGCGGCGATAGGGCAGGAGCCGTGCGTCGAAGCTGAGCGGACATGCAATTAGATTTCAACTTGAGCCTCAGTGGCCATCTGGAGCGACGACGAAGAAAGGCGTGCCGATGCCGATTGCTCTTCGGTCAGGCGTGTCTCAATGTACTGCCGTTCAACCTCGGTTAGTGTGGTTTGGAGAAGGCGCACATAACGCTCGATGTTCTTCCGATGTGCGCGCAAACGGGATAGCTTATCTTCGATCATCTTCCATCCCTATTAAGACGGACGCAGTCAAAATAACTCGAATAAATATAAACGTTCTGCATTAACCACAATTAAATGTCAAATAGATCTTGGCCGCAAGTCTGCGAGTTCACAATGTCGAGCCGCCGGCCCGTCAAGAAGCCGCACAAAAAATCGGCTGCACTTCAGCCGGCAGGAGAGCGTGCACCACGCCTTTGTGTTCGACTGGCGCGTGGTCGGATGAGGACGTCACCTTCTGCACCACAAACAGGATCGCGCTACAAATTGGCACGCAGAGATGATCCATGTTCGATGAGCTGTGTTGCGGCGCCAAGCTTTCCTCGCGCTTATAAGCTTCAAAGCCGGGCGAGTTGACGCCGGCCGATGACTCCGCGTGATGCGGCTGGTCGGGCATCGCCGAGGTATAAACCTTGCTTCAATGGTGTGCAGCGGTTGCCTGACAATTGTCATAGCACTTTCACTGCAAGGCCGATATAAATCCGGATGCAGCCAGAGATGACATGGCGAGCTTGATTGATCAGACATGCCGTCTGCATGCTCGCGATAGTGAATTGCGTTGACGGCCAGCCCGAAAGCTGAATCTCAAACGTTGACATCACCGCTGTCATTCTCGCAGTTCTGCATTTAATATCCTGAGGACTGCCAGCGACGATGATCGCCGGACTCGTGACTTCGCCCCGCAAACCAGCGTTCGCGAGAACTTGCTCAGACCAATCAGCGGTGAGCATCGGCATAGCGGCGAGAGATCGGCTCTCCAGTCCTGTGACGCAGGCGAGTAGATATCACTTGCCGAAGGCAATTGCGGCGACTACGCGCTTACAAGTGCCATTGCTCCTGAGATCCGGCTGGTCCAGCTCGGCCCTCCCGACGGGCTGCAAGAAGGCTGTTAATCTAAGCGCGGGTTTCCGGCAATTTCACCCTCCCTAATCAAGCTAATTTCATGTAAGCACGAGTCTCAAATTCGGGATTGATATGACAAAGAAACGAGCACTTATTACCGGCGTCACTGGCCAGGACGGCGCTTATTTAGCTGAACTTCTTCTGCAGAAAGGATATGAGGTCCACGGCATCAAACGCCGGACCTCCCTCTTCAATACGGATCGCATTGACCATCTTTATCTTGATCCCCACGAGCCCGATCCGCCGTTCCGCCTCCACTACGGAGATTTGACGGACTCCTCCAGCCTCATTCGGATCGTCGGCCAAGTGCAGCCGGACGAGATTTACAATCTCGCTGCGCAAAGCCATGTGGCCGTGTCGTTTGAGGAGCCTGAATATACCGCGAATTCCGATGCGCTGGGCACGCTGCGGATTCTGGAAGCGATGCGCATAGTGGGGCTCGAGAAGACGGCGCGCTTCTATCAGGCGTCGACTTCCGAATTGTACGGCCTGGTTCAGGAAATCCCGCAAAAGGAGACGACCCCCTTTTACCCGCGGTCCCCTTATGCGGTCGCCAAACTCTACGCCTATTGGATCACGGTGAACTATCGCGAAGCGTACGGCATGTACGCCTGCAACGGCATTCTGTTCAATCACGAATCCCCGGTTCGCGGCGAGACCTTTGTCACCCGAAAGATTACGAGAGCGCTTGCGCGAATCCATTTGGGTCTGCAGGAGGGCCTGTATTTGGGCAATCTCGATGCACTGCGCGATTGGGGTCATGCCCGCGATTACGTCGAAATGCAGTGGTTAATGCTGCAACAGGAGAAGCCCGAAGATTTCGTTATCGCTACCGGCGTACAGCACTCCGTGAGAGATTTCGTCAATATTGCAGCGAACGAAGTCGGGATACAGATCCGCTGGGAAGGCAGCGGTGCCGATGAGAAGGGCTATGACACCTCTACCGGAAAATGCATCGTCTCGGTCGACCCCCGCTATTTCCGTCCCACAGAGGTCGCAACTCTCTTGGGAGATCCATCGAAAGCCAAGCAGAAACTTGGATGGGAGCCAACGACCTCCTTCGAAACGCTGGTTCAGGAAATGATGAAGGAAGATCTCGAATCCGCAAAGCGAGACGAACTGATCAAGCAGCACGGATTCAGATACTTTCCGCGGCACGAGTGATCCTAACTTAGATCAGCTCGTCACAACGAGCGTCCAGACGGTAAGCGCGCATCCCGGCGCTCACCTTCGGCCGCTCTTGTTCGTCAGCAGACGCAGTCGACGCCAGACGCCTCAGGGCAACCGCACCGCATCCTCCACTGGAAGTCCAATGCTGTCGTTGGCGCTTGTCGGTCCGATACTTTTCGGCCCTGCCGATTGGCGCTCGTCCGCCATGACTTCCGACCACCGACGAACAATTGTTTGTCGGTCCCACCGATCAAGGGCGCGCTTTCTTCCTTCCTCCCCGTAATGCTCGCGGAGGGCGGATGCTTCACTAAGCTCGCAAATTGCGGCTTGAAGAGCGGACGAATCTCCAGGTGGAATCACAAGGCCCGCGCCGATGACTTCCGCCGCAAGCCCCGTACCCTCTTCGGCCATGGCGATGACTGGCCGAGCGGACGCGAAGATCGCGCCAAGCTTGGAAGGCAACACCAGATCGGCCGCCTCCGCCTTCTGCGGAATCAGGTGGAAATCTGCAGTTGCCAACAACTCGTTGAAGCTTTCCTTGGGCTGAAGCCCGAAAAAATGGATGTTGGGATGCCCAACGGCCATTTGCTCGAGCCTCGTCTTATCGGGTCCGTCGCCGGCAAGAATAAACCGAATATGTGGATGGCTTTGCTCCAACCCGATCGCGGCCTCGATCACGAAATCAAGCCCTTGCTTCTTCGACATCGTTCCGGAGTAGAGCGCAACGATGTCGGTCTCGCCAAGCTTGAGCTGCTCGCGATATTTCGTCATCCGCGAAGCGGGGCAGATCGCCCGGGTATCAATCCAATTTCTGACCTCAACTGCTTTATCGAGGCCCACGCCTTTGAGGATCAGGCGATCCATCATCGGCTGAGAGATCGTCGAAACATGATCGAAGGATTTGAGGATCGCTGCTTCAGTTCTAAGCATCCATTTGCGCAAGAAACCGTTGCGCAGCAGACCAAGATCGAACGCTGCATCGACCTCGAAATCCTGGATGTGGAGCCACGATTTGGCGCCGACCCGACGAGCGACGAACGAGACGAAGGCAGCCGACATCAGAGACGGGGCTACCGCGATCATGACGTCTGGTCGCCAGGAGAGCGCATTCGCGAGGGCCGGCACTGCGCTCGAGAGTGCGAAGGAGGCATGATGGATAAGTCGCTTCGCCCCTGACGGATGTTCAGGCACATAGATCGGCGTGCGCGTGACCCGAACGCCATCGATATGCCTCGTTCTAAAGTAAGAACTACTAAAGCGGTGCGGGATCTTCCAGGCGGGATAATACGGCGGAGCCGTGATCACCCTGACCTCGTGACCTTCGGCGACGAGGCTTTCGCAGAGCTCGCTATTGTATTTCGCCACTCCGATCAGATCGGGGGCATAATTGATGCCGACCAAGAGAACACGCATAGAGGCCCCGCCCAGATCAAAGTTCAGAATAAAAGATTATCTTACAGCCCAAATCGTCTACTCAGCGCGTTGCGCTGACTTCCAGGTGACGTCCGTAGCCCTTCAAAAAATCGGCGTAGGCGGCCGCGAGACCGGCCCGCAGAGCAACGTTCGGCCGCCAGCCAAGCCCTCGAATTCTCGAGCTATCGAGCAGCTTGCGCGGCGTCCCGTCAGGCTTCGACGTATCGAACGCAAGCTCGCCTTGATAGCTCACGACCTCCGCGACTGCCGTTGCAAATTCGGCGATCGACAATTCCTCGCCACTGCCGACATTGATCGGCAGATCGCTGGAATAGTTCTTCAGAAGGAAGACGCAGGCATCGGCGAAATCGTCCACGTTGAGAAACTCGCGAAGCGGCGTGCCGGTGCCCCACACGGAGACGCTGGGTGCGTTAGCGATCTTGGCTTCGTGGAAGCGCCGGATCAGTGCCGCCGGAACATGGCTATGATCCGGATGATAGTTGTCGCCGCGGCCATAGAGATTGGTCGGCATTACCGAGATGAAATCATCACCATACTGCCGACGATAAGCCTGGCACATCTTCAGGCCGGCAATCTTGGCGATGGCGTACCACTCGTTGGTCGGCTCGAGTGGCCCCGTCAGCAACTCGCTTTCGGCGATCGGCTGCTTGGCGTGTTTGGGATAGATGCAGGACGAGCCGAGAAACAATAGGCGCTGCACGCCAACCATGTGACTTGCGCGGATCACGTTCAATTCCAGCGCAAGGTTATCGCAGAGAAAATCGACCGGGAAATTGCTATTGGCTGCGATACCGCCCACCTTTGCAGCGGCGTGAACAACGGCCTCTGGGCGATTTGCCTCGAGCCATTTCAGCGTGGGCTCTTCCTTGGTGAGGTCCAGCTCACGCCGGTCGGCCGTCAGCACGGTGCAGTTCTCTAGGGCAAGCCTGCGGACGACAGCTGATCCGACCATGCCGCGGTGACCCGCGACGAAGACACGTTTGCCCTTGAGATCGTAGGTTGAAACCCCTGTCATCGTATCCTCTACCAGAGTCCGGTTTGGCCGGCCGCCGCATTACGCAGTCACGCTGCCGATGCAGCGCCGCCAAACCGGTAACACAATCTACACCATGCGACAGCCTGTGCCGGCCCGACGAAGATATTCATGGTGAACCTGCGCTGCGCGCACAAAAGGTCAGCACACAATGAAACAAAAACGAGCAAGGCAGTCGCACCAGCTGTGCGGCTGCCTTCGGACATCGTTGAAAAACGACAGTCGCCGCGAGCTACCTCAACCTCAGTACGCCCGGCGCAGGACGGGACCGAGAGGCGCGCAAACCCGATCCATATACCAGCCATAGGGCGTCTCGACCCGCACCAGCGGGCAACGGCGCCACGGCGTGTACCGATATGGGTAGGGTTGTGCCCAGAAGGTAATGGGTGTCACCTGCCCCTCACCCGTAAGCAAGGCCGCAGGTGCCGGCATCTGCATCGCGGCGCTCGCTCCGCTCGCCGCGCTGAGCGTAATAGTTGCGGTCAAAAAGCCCGCTCGCATCAATGTCTTAAACATCCCAAAAAGTTCCTTGCCCCTGCGGATTGATCCCCGACTCGCGCTTGTCAGACCCCAGCCGACCAACGTCACGATGGGTGAGCCACTCCGCGACTAGCCCAAATGGTGAACCGAATTGTACCAAGGCCACCGGCGGAAATGCAACTCATGCGGGGCGGCCGAGGGACTTTTGGGACGACATGGCACACGACTGTGGCTTCTTGGTCCTATTTATCCTCACTCCATGCGCCTGGAGCGGCAAGATCGGGTGAACGGCGGTACACATCTCGAAGGAACTGGTAGTTGACCGTCTGAGCCAAAGGCACGTCTTCCTCGCCCAGCTTCGCAAAGAGCAGGATATCCCGGAGCGTCCGCCAGCGGCTTTCGTCGTAGTCGCCGATGCGGCCGCCTGTCGGAAGCACGAGGGGCCGCTGCTGCTGCAGCTCGAACCTGAGCCGTACGGGATTCAGAGCGCTCGGTCCGGTACCGGCGAGAACAGGCACGCTCCGTGCATAGTCAGCGTAGGTGAATTGCCATCCTCGGATGAGGCCCTGAAGGACGTCGGCGATCATGGATGGCTGTTCATGGACGAGAGCAGTGCTTGCGAAGTAGACCAAGCCAGGAACATGGATTCCGTAGTCTTGCGGCTTGATGACATTCAACTTCATGGTATTCGAACTGGCCGGATCTGGTTGCGCATCGATTGCGGCAATGATCGCATCCACCTCCCCGGCCCTGAGAGCCTCGAAACTGTCGCGATCGGGCACCTTCGTGATTTGGCTTCGAGGCAGTCCAAGCTGCGCCATCATGGCATCGAACACCACATCGCCCTCACTCGCCCTGCGGTATCCGATCCGTTTTCCGACCAGATCAGCCGGCCGCCGCAGGCCCGAGCTTTCGAGAGTGAAGATCGCAACGGAGGTATCGAGAAAGCTTGCTGCAAACGCGGTCACGGGAACGCCGCGCCAGCTTGCCAGGAGGAACTTCTGGCCGCTCGTCACGCCGATGGCATGTTGACGTGCAATGGTTTGGACGAAGTCCGGGTCGGGTTGGGCCGCCACCTCAATGCGGGAGGAGAAATATCCCTGCCTGGATGCAGCGAGTTCGCCGCCGAAGCGCGCGCCATATGGCCCGTCCAGGAGGAGCTTGACCGCTGCGCTCAAGGCTGTCGGGGCTCGTACTGGCGCCGCATCGGGGCGAAGCAGAAGCAGCACTGTCCCGGCCAAGGCGAGGACAGCAAGGGCAACGGCGAGGTAACGCTTCCCTCTCGACGTCGTCCGCCGCCGGGACTGGGTTCGAGGCAATGAGATTTTCCTAACGGATTGTGAAATTGAACATATCAGCCGGGGCGAGATGGACTACAATGCAACTTATCAGGTAAGGTTAATTTTCCCTTCGCCTTGTTTTAACAGCGATTTTGACCGATAGCACGGCTTCTTCGGTAAGGAATTTTGCGTCAGTGGATTTGGCAGGATGACATTTCTTTCCACTCGACCGGTGCCCGTCCGTGATTCTGCGACGGAAATTGGTGTGGTCGAGCCATTTGCAAAAACAGCTAAAGGGTATGCTCCGCGCTGGCTGCGACCTTTGGTCGTGGAGCGGGGGATGGCCGTCGTGGATGCGGCGCTGATCGTGGTCAGCGGGATCGGCTGCGCGGTCGGCTATCACATCGCGACTGCGGGCGCGCTCGGCAAGGCGGACGTCTATGCGGCGGCCAGCGTGCTGGTTGCGATCAATTTCGTCCTGCTGACCGTGGTGCAGCACAGCTACCGTCTGAAGAACATCACGAACTTGGCCCGCACCTTCCGGCTGACGGTGACGACGTGGACCGGGCTGTTCGGCGCGCTGCTGGCGATCGCCTTCACCATGAAGGTCAGCGAGGAGTTTTCCCGCGGCACCACGCTCTCGTTCTACCTGGTCGGCCTCACGGTGCTGCTGGCCTGGAAGCTCGCGGCCGGGCGCTGGACCGCCAGGGCGCTCGCGACCGGCGCGTTCGCCAACAGCCGCGCGGTGATGATCGCCGAATTCGGACTGCCGGCGGCGTCCAACACCATGATGGACCTCGCCCAGCACGGCTATCGCCTGATGCGGATCATGGAGATCCGCTCCGCCGACCTCGCCTCGCCGCTGCTGCTGTCGGCGATCGCGCCGCGCTTTGACGAGCTGATCGCCTATGCGCGCGAGAACCGGGTCGAGCACATCTTCCTGCTGATGAACTGGAGTCGGCAGCACGCGATCGACAGCATCCTGGACGCGCTGAAGATCCTGCCCGTTCCCGTGCATCTGGTGCCCGATGCCCACGCCGCGCGGTTCCTGCGCTATCCGCTGCAATCGACCGGCAACACCTTTACCGCGGAGCTGCGCCGCGCCCCGCTGTCCCGGAACGAACGCGCCCTCAAGCGCACGCTCGACCTCGCCGGCACGGCCCTGGCGCTGATCGTGTTCGCCCCCGTGATGCTGGTGACCGCCGTGCTGATCAAGGCGACCTCGAAGGGGCCGGTGTTGTTCCGCCAGACCCGTAACGGCTTCAACGGCCGCGCCTTCAAGATCTACAAGTTTCGCACCATGCGCGTGCTCGAGGACGGCCCGAAAATCGTGCAGGCGCAGAAGAACGACCCGCGCGTGACGGCCATCGGCAAATGGCTGCGCAAGACCTCGATCGACGAGCTGCCGCAGCTCTTCAACGTGCTCAAGGGCGACATGTCGCTGGTCGGCCCCCGCCCGCACGCGGCCGCCCACAACACCGAATATGAGCAGATCATCGGCAACTACGCCTTCCGCCACCACGTCAAGCCCGGCATCACCGGCTGGGCCCAGGTTAATGGTTACCGCGGAGAAACTCACACGCTAGACCTGATGCAGAAACGCGTGGAGTATGATCTGTGGTACATCAATAATTGGAGCTTGTGGTTGGATGCGAGGATTGTGGTAGCAACGGTGATGGTCACCTTCGCTCGCCCCTCGGCGTATTGACCGAACTTTCCTTCCGCTGAGCCTTGCCAAATGAATCTGCTTCTCATCCGCATTCGCAAACTGCTCCACGCAGCAGGCTCATCGTCCGGTCGCCGCGCACTCAAGTTGGGGGTTGCTGCGAGCATCGAACACAGCTCAGCTCTTCGCGATGTCGAATATCGAACTGTTGTCGACATCGGAGCAAACGTCGGTCAGTTCGCATTGTTTGCACGTGAGCAGTATCCCAAAGCGAACATCTTTAGTTTCGAGCCCCTGGACGATTGCTGGAGTACATACAAGAAGATATTTCAAGATGATGCAAATGTTCACCTCTATCGATGCGGAATTGGATCAGCCGACACTGAAGCAACCATCAACGTAGCGAACGCAAACGACTCCTCCTCGATGCTTGCGCCGGCAGCCACACAAATTGAAGCGTTCGGAACGGAAGTGAATACGACAAAGAAGGTCGAACTTCGTCGACTGACTACTCTCTTGCAAGAAGATCAGATCGTTTTTCCCGCGCTCCTCAAGATCGATGTTCAGGGCTTCGAACTCGAGGTGCTGCGCGGTTGCGAAGAACTCCTCCCGTCGTTTGATACCCTCTACGTCGAAGCGTCCTACGTGGAACTCTACGAGGGCCAAGCGCTGGTCGGCGAAGTTATCGATTTTCTTAACCATCGTGGCTTTGAGCTCCGAGGCGTCTTCAACCAGCACGTCGACCCAACGAGAGGCCCACTCCAAGCTGACTTTATGTTTAAGCGGGCATTGCCCTCGTGAACTCAAACGACGAATTCATAGTGGCAATCGGTCAGCTACCGCCGCCCGTAACGGGGCTGTCCTATATTACCGCCCGCATGATCGATGCCATCAAAGGCAGTCACGACGTTCGTACAGCGAATATCGCGCCTGACCCTGGGCAGACGGGATCATCAAAGCACATCCATAGAGCGCTTCGGGTACTCACTGCGGGCACCATTCTGCTGAGACATACCTTTAGGACCGGTCGTCGCTGCTACCTCGTTTGCGAAGGTGATTGGGGTTTGGCGTACATTATATTCCTCGCCGCCCTAGCTCGGATCTGCCGCTATCCGACTGCTCTGCACCACCATAGCTTTGCCTACATCGATCGCCCAAGACTACTTCTGCGCCTGCTTCTGGGTGCCGGCGGACCGACTCTTACTCACGTATTCTTGTGCCCTATCATGAGCACAAAATTCGCAATGGCTTATGGGATCGAACCGAGGGCTTGCATCGTTTCAAACTCGGCTTTTGTCGAGCCGGACTGGGATTTCCAAACGCCGACCGGACCACTGACTATCGGACTTCTCAGCAATCTTACGAAAGAGAAGGGACTTCATACGTTCTTGAAGCTGGTAGAGTCAGCTCAGGCGCAAGGTCTTTTGGTGAGAGCAATCCTTGCCGGACCCGTTGCAACTGAAACCGATCGCAGGTTGGTGGAGAGCGCAACTCACGACTTACGCGATGTCCTTGAGTATCGCGGACCTCTTTACGGATCATCGAAAGATACATTTTATCGGGACATAGATATTTTCGTGTTTCCGACCCAGTACTCGCACGAGGCCGAACCGACGGTTGTATTTGAAGCTTTGTCGGCGGGTAATCTCATCATTGCATTCGATCGCGGATGCATAGCGAGCCAAGTTGGATCGAATGGGCTGATCATTCCGGCAAATTCAAACTTCAACCAGGATGCAGTCGACTATCTCCGAGAAGCGGCGAGGCATTTGACGGAACTCCGCAGCAAACGCCATTCTCGCGTTGACGCATACGGCGCCGTTCATGCGTCCAGTTCTGGAGTCGCCAAGCAGTTGTTCCGCAATCCGACTTGCAACTGAGGCCTATTTAGTTGGCCTTTAGCCATTGGGACGCAATGTAGTCGCCCTCGAATAAACTTGTCTCGGGCGAACCACCATCATCTCCCGTTGCAGTCTGATCCTTCCGACAGCGATTAGGATAGAAGCAGCGATCATCGAGAAGGCCCAGAAGTACACCACCGTCACTCCGCCATCTCGCAAGATAGTTTTGAAATAGATGAGGAATATCCAGAAGAAAGAAAACAAGAACGGGCTGGTCGTCCTTACTGCCGCGTCATAGAGACGACTCTGGACCACTCCTAAGAAGAACATCATAGGGATCAATGAAAGGAACCCGTAGACCATATATACGTCGACATAGAGAGTCGTAGTCATCGACGAGAAATTTCCATACTCGTTGAGATTCACGATTGACGTGAAAACCGGCTTGTCCGGCCACAGCTGTCGGGGGATTGGCCAATATAGTAGCCGAAGATATTGCGTGCCATAGGAATAACCCGCCCGTTCGTCGACAACCATTGCTGCTACGGTCGCGCTATCGAACTCAACGACGTCCATCGAACTTTTGCTACCGCGATCAGCCACGTAGGACGTCCATATTGACGAAATATCGGCATCTCCAAGCACAACCCGACGCACCACGTAGCGATCATGTCCGACGATGTCGAATAACAGCCCGCCGAACAAGACTCCAACGATGATCAAAGCACCTGGATATCGCCTGCGAGCCTCAATGAGCGACACAAAAAATACGCTGACAAGAACGACGACGAACGAAAGCCGCTGTGCACCAATGTACATCCGAAGAGCGACAAAGGCGGCCATGAAGAAAACAGAGAGCGTCCTGATCGACCCCTTGCACAGATACAGCACGATGCAAATGATGGGAAGAAATTCAGCGAGTGCCAGGGTGTATCCAGATATGCCAACGAGACGCTGTCCGCCCTCGGCGTCCCTCGTGACCTGAAACCCATTGACCGACTGGAGCCCCGCGTCGCCGTAGGCTCGGTAGGTGCCGTAAAGCCCGGCCGCGCCCATCACAAAGACCGCGACGTAGAACGCAAGAGGCCGCAGGACAACAAACCGAACGGGAGCGATAGCCGGAATGATGCTCTTGGCACGCTTTGCAAACGCAAACCCAAGGAACGTGGCAACGAGAGCAACATTTGCGATCGCCGTCACTCGGACGATGTCCTCAGAAGTCGGTGTAATTCCGACGCGCAGCCAGATGAATGATTTTCCGTCCAGATAGATCAGAAGCGGCCGAACGATAAATCCGACGAAGTGGTAGAGCAGGTAAATCACGAAGGGATGATAGACCGGAGCATGCCAGACTTTGACAACCACGAAGCCGATCGCGAGCCACACAACGAAATTGAACATCGCGGCATAGATCAGCGGTGCATCTACGAGATTTTCTACCATTTCAGCGCTTTCGATAAAGTCAAATGCTAACTCTTATTGGAGGTGTTGGGCGGAATGCGCCTAAGGCCCGCGTGTAATGGAGATGTTGGACGTATCATCCAGATTTCCGCGTTGAGATACGAGTCGCGCAAAACGAACCTGTTGCGCGGATTCATCCAACTGAATCTTTATCGTGACGTCCTTGATCAGGTTAGGAACGCTTTCTCCGGCAGTAATGGAGACAACGCAGGGCATGCTTTTTTTGCGACAGCGCGCCGAAATGTTAAGGATCACATCCGATATCCGCGGATAGACCTTCGTCGACAGGGCCAGGAAGCTATCCGTTATATCAATCCGGCCTCTCACCCAGCTCCCAATATATACGGGACCGCAATCGATCACGTTGATATCCAGATCAAGCCACGGAATCTCTCCCGCGGAAAATTGCGTCGGCTCATTTCTGGAGTTGCCAGGTATCTTGCTCGGCCGCGCTATTCCTCCTTGAAGCCCGCCCATCGATCTACAATTTTCGAAAGTACAAGCTATCAATCTTCCATGAGCGCCGGTCCAGCCCTCCCAGCCCTGGTTGCCATCAAAAAAGTAGCCCCTTTCGATATCCAAGTTCGTCCCGCACGGATTGAGAATATCCGCGTTAGTTTGCCCCATAACAACGTCCCGGCCGGTGAGCGCCCCATGATGAGCGCCGCCCTGATAGAACACCTCTCCCCTAAAGCGTACGACTTTGGAGCGAACCAGGGTCCAGTCGCCGGTCGCCCGATCGTTTTCGGCCCAAAGGCCCTTATGCGTGAGGTCCCAGCCCTCTCCGGTCGAGACATCGGCCGGATAGCTATAAACGTCGGTCCGATCGCATCCGCCATCTAATTCCATGTCAGTGAGCGTCACCGACGGTAGCTCTGAACGGTCTGAATGAGGCGATCGCCATCCCTTCAAGAATATACCTGCTCCTCGCCAGACCTTCCCGTTCACCGTTTGCCACTTGGAGTGAAGTTCCTGGCCATCCTGGCTTCGAAACAGGATTCGGGTCTTATCCTCACGTCCGACGAAGGCGATCTGACCTTCGACGACGATCGAGTGACCGTCGTATGCATTGTTGTTGTCAGGATTGCTCGTCCGCTGTGGACACCAGACAGCATAAGCGCGCTGATTGAACCGCACCGTTCCGGTGCCGAATGTCTCTGCATATTTTATGGCACGTTGAATGGCCCCTTGATCATTAGCACGTCCGTCTCCGACCGCGCCGAACGCTTCAACAAAGACCGTTTCAGGACTTAGACGGAAGTTTCGGCCGTCTGCGACAGTGAAGGTTGCCGAAGGGTATGTAGCCAAGAAAGCCGCATCAATGCGCGGGTCGCATTCGAAGACCAGACTCACGGGAATTGGCCCGTCCCCGAGACATTCTATTCGCGTCACTGACGAGGGTATTTGCGCACCGCGAACCTGACTGATCGGAAGCAATCGCTTGGGCCACTCTTCAGAGCACGCTGGTCCAGCCAGCCACACCCTTCCGGAGGCCAGTCCTGCGAGTACAATTCGTCGGTCTACGGGCTTTAGCATGTTTCGCGCTCTTTGCCTTACCTGAATTCATAATGAAACTCTGGACGCTTCAGCCAGGCTAGAACGGTCCATCAAGCAAGGATGCGATCGACGACTGATAATGCGCGAACGTATACTTCTGAGCTTCGCGTTGCGCGGTCGTCTTGAACGAAGCCAGCCTCTCACGATCGGATATCACTTCCATCACCGCTGATTGGAGAGCTTCTTCTGTGAGTTCGGGCAACATTATCCCCGTCTCGGGCGTGACCGCCACGCCGGCATTTTTTGATTGAATAAGCGCCAGTCCGGAAGCCATCGCCTCCAGAAGCACGAGAGCGGAGCCCTCGAAATAACTGGGAAAGATCAGAACGTCTGCATTCCTCATGATGGAAGGAACATCCGCACGAGGGACAGTCGGTCGGTAGGTGAATCGTTCTGAATACTTCGAGAAGATCGCTTTGGGCACAAGCATATCTCCAACGATCTGCACAGTAGCCAGTTCGCGTGGAATCTTTTCGAACACCTTGAGGATGAGATGAATCCCCTTCCGTACACCGGCCTGACCAAGAAACAGGAACCGAACGGGCCCGGACCGGGGGGTATCGTCAGTCCGGTTGAAATTCCCGAACAAGTGCTCATCAAAGCAATAATTCAAGACGCGTAGCCGGCCACCCACCGAACCGTCGGACGCATGTTTCCTCACCGAATCCGCGGCAAAAGGCGATCCCGTCAGGATCACATTCGCCAGGCTATACTCCTCGTCGTCGCGTTCGATGCGGTCGGTCGGTATTCGGTATGAATTGCTGGAGAAGAATTCCGGATGAGTCTCATATAACTCATCCATTATGAGATTGTGCTCCCTCCCGTCGCCGATGGTCCGATCGAGAATGCAAGCCCTTCCGGCGGCTTTCGCCGTCCGAAACGCTTGGACCGACGAGCTGCTATACCCCCACAAATCAAAGCTCCGGGAGGACTCGATTTCTGATCTTAGTAAGTCTGCAAATCTTGCATTTCCGAACTGATCAATCTTTTTCGAGAGCTGACGAAATCCGGCGCGGTAAGCCAATCGCTCTATCCACTCAGAAACTCCAACGGTCTTAACGAGGTCAGTATCAAGAGCTGGATTGCTGAATCGACGAAATTCGTAATGCACCCTTTCTCGGAGAGGCGAAGGCATCATCCGTTCAATCCGATACGGCCACCGATCCGGCTGATAGAAGATCGACGTCGCGTAAAATTGAAGCCGTCCAAGCCGCTGCAAGGCGAGCGCAGTCTGCCACGAATGCTGCGTCCCCGGGTGAAAGACAGCGATCTTGTCCGCAAACGAGGATCCGCCAATCACGAGACGGCGTCCTTCAGTTGCGTCTCTCTCTCGGTGTCCAGAACCCGAGCCAGGGCCTCGCCGAAGTGCATCTTTGTACTCCTGTAGCGATTAACGGCTTCATTTATGCGGGCAGATACAGCTTTCTCTTGCTCCAGGCTCTCCGCGACTAAGCGGCTCAAGGCATGGCGGTCCATAGATACAATATCGATCGCCAGATCTTGCAAGCCCAGATCCTTCATGATGAACTCCGTCTTCGGCAGGTACGAGATCGCGGTTAACGGCCGCGCCTCCATCATCGCAAAAATGCACGAGTGAAATCGTGTTCCGACGAAGATTCGCGCTCGTCCGATTGCCGCTCGAAGGATTTCAGGCTCGGTTTCCGTCTTGTGGACGAGAACATGCGCGCCACAACGGTCCGCGATCCTTTGAGCTAGATCCAGATCACTGGCTACTTGATTGAAGACGATGGTCCTCAGCCTGTGCTCACGATGCAGCTTATCAAAAATATACACCAAGCCGTCCTCGTACTTGGTCCTGTCTTCGGCCGGATTTGCCCCGTGGGGAAATGGCCAATCGACAACAGTTGCGCCGACGAACTGCTCACCTTTTTCTAAACCAATATCCTGCAGAAGCTGCTCGATCTCGGATCTATTCTTGGTCACATGCAGATTCCAGAAAGCGCTATCACCAGTTACCACTACCTTTTCCGGATCAATGCCTAGCTCTGCGATGAGAAACTGCTGAGAATAGCCTTCTCGCACGCACATCAGCGCACAGGCCGACAGGACAAAGCGCGTCATCGCAGCTCCAAGCTTCGACTTCACCGGTCCAATGCTCTGTGGAGCCAGAACAGTTTTGGCTCCAACCAAAGTTCCAAAATGGATGTGCAGTAGCGCAATGACGTAGGACAAATTGACGTCGTGGATATATCCACCAGGCGCACTGATTACGAAGTCGGCAGCCTGATAAGCCATCACCGTCTGGCGCTGGCTCTGCGGAAGGATTTGCGCGAACCCGAACAGGCCGGTTGCACACGCAATCCAGGCCACGAAAAGGTACACGAGTTGCTCAAGGCGTCCCAAGGGGCCCGAAAATCGCGAGGAATTTCCGATACGGTCACTCCACTCTACGCCTGGATGCGCGGCTTGTGCAGAGGCAACACCTTCGAACAATATGCCCATGATTTTGGCGCCCGGATCGACCGTTCGAATCTGTTCGATGCATTCGTCCAACAGGACCGAATCCCCCCGGTTAGACCGGCCAAATGCATTGACGATTAGGTATTTTCGCCCCATCCCGCTCTCGCTCATGTACCTGAACGTCCCTCGACCAATCTCGCCACTCCAGCACTAAACCGGGGCAGGTCCCATTGATCGATTGTATTGGTTGCCGACAAGGACATTGCATTTCTCAAACTCTTGTCGGAAAGCAGCTGCCGCAACAAACCTGCCGCAATCTCGACCTCGCCAGGAGGGACTACAAATCCCGACTTGCCGTGCTTTACGATTTCGCCAGCAACGCCACACCGGCTGGTTACGATGCAGGGGATCCCCAAGGCCATCGCTTCGTTCACGCAGAGGCCCCATTGATCGTACTCTGATGTCAAGAGCAGGGCCTCGGATCTCCGATAGAAGATCGGCATGATGCTGTTCGGAACGTCTCGAAGGTGACAGATCATTTCGCCGATGCCGAGCTGTCTTGCCGTCTCTGAAATCGCGGCTTCTTCGGGTCCCGCTCCGATGAGCATGAAGCGAACACCGTGCTGTGGAGCGCCGCTCGCCACATATATCCGCAAAGCCACATCAACCCGCTTGCGACCGACGAGCCGGCTGACACAAATGACATATCGTTCGGGCAAGATGCCTTTACGGAGAAGGAACGGAGCTCGCCGTTCCAGTTTGGCACCCCGAGCTCGAAAGAACGCGTTGTCGATTACGTCATAGCCGATTTCAATCGGGCCGCTCATCCCAAGCGATCGAAAGTACGAACGGTGTCTGGCGCCCGCGACGAGTGCGCCATCGAACAGGCGAAGCAAGCCGGCCTTGATCCATTCGGACCAAGTGCTGCGTTCCTGGTCATCCGCTTTGCTGTCCGACATGAAAAATATTGGTAGGCGGTGCACTTTCGCAAACAGTAGCGAGATCAGTGCCAAGTCGTCAGAATATCCGATCGTAAAAATATGGCTTGGTTCAAGTCGCTTTAGGGCACGCCAGAGGGCAAGAGCTCGCTTCCGCTTGCTTGCGATCTCAGGAAGTTTGATACAGCGGATGCCTGCTTTGATGGCTGCAGCTCTTCGCTGCCGGTGGGCATAGAAGGAGGATGATCTGGAAGCCTCAATAGCGACCAACTCGTGGCCAGCCAAATGCAGCTCTTGCTGGCAACGGGAAAGCCTGCTCGCATGATAGTCACCAATGTGCTTGATGACGAAGCAAACTCGATGAAATGCTGGGGGTAAAAGCTGGCCTCGATTGGCTGAAATCAATGCCAGAACCTCAATCGAGTTAGACCGCCTGCCAAATAGCCCGCAATCGCCTGCAATGGATCGTCCGGTCGGTAGAACAGCGTTTTCGCCTGCTTCACGATGACCACGCACATGATAAAATCAAGAACCACGACTGATAGGGCGGCACCAGCTGGTCCTATTAATCGGGAGCAGACAAAAGTCATCGGTATCGTTGCCGCGCTAAGAAAGAGGAAGGGTAAAGCAAACCCTGCATGGCGGTTGATCGCCAAAATCAAGTTCGATAGTGGACTCCAAAAGCCGCCCAACACTACCGTCAGCGCCATCAGAGCGACCAACTCTCGGCCGGGAATGATGAGTTGGCGCGTCCAAAGGGCTATTAACTGCGGACCGAACAGAATGAGTACAATAGCAAACGGCAGCGCGACAGCCAGCGCCACGGACACAGTTAACAGAACGATGAGAAATTCGCTCCGTCGGTCCTTCCTTGCGACGGCTGCTGAAAACTCGGGCATGATCGCGTGTGTGAGCAACTGTGTGAGCTGAATCCCTATTCGCGAGAAGGTTCTTGTCGCGGTGAAAACGGGTACGGCCATGCTGGAGAGAGCGGCTCCGAGAGCGAGGGTTGAGCCCTGAAGGAACGCCGCCTGTCCAAGCGGGACAGCGAGAACCGCTAGAGCTGGCTTGAGGAGACCAAGCGCCTCCGCCCGGTCCGCTTTTTCGAAGCCTATCTTCAGCCAAGGAACATTAATCCTCAGGAGCAGGTTCTGGACCAAAAGCGCGAAAATGCGCGCCGCGACGAGCGTTGCAGCAGCATATTCAGGCCCATAGCCTAGGATAACCACGACGACCATGCACACGTTCTCGAACAGAATCGTATTCGCAGACCAAAACGCGCCCAGCGCAAACAGGCCGGCACACCGGAAGCCAGCCATGAAAATGCTACCTTGAAGAGAAACGACCGCGTACGTGATCAACAGCGAAAGCGTAAGACGCGACGAATCGGGCGTCATTGACGAGAAGCTTGGCCACGCTACAGAAGGGATACTCCAGACGATCAGCAGCGCGCCCAGGACTGCGAAAAGCGATGACGTCAAAATGACTGCCCAAGCACTCTGGAACACGCGAACGGTATCAGCGTGCATTCCGCGTGCGGCAAGCATGGTCATCTGATTTCCTGCAGCAGTCGCAAATCCCAAATCGCTCACTGAAAGGAAACTTGGCACTGCTGCAAGAATGACCCACGCACCATATCCTTCTACCCCCCAGTGCACGGCCAGGACGGGCACGACGAGAAGCTGCACTCCGGCAATAACAAGCTTATCGTAGACGTTTGCGGCCACGCCAACGGTAACACGCTTAAGATTCACCGGCATCCTCCTTCGAAAGGGATAGCGTGCGCAGCACTGCGGCAACACCGATGGAGTTTTCGAGAAGACACATAGCCTCGACAAAACCTCTCACCCGCTCGTGGCTGGTCGAAGCGAATATTAGCTTGGCCGAGGGAAAGGTAGCGTGCAAGACAATGAAAAAGATTGCGATCTCGAGCGCGGTTAGATCCAGACGCGCCGATCTCGCGAGTGGCGCTGCTATTCGGCTCAGTTTCGCGCCAAACGCAGCATCAGACTTCTGCAATGCAAACCCAGCACTGGCAATAGTGTGCAGGAAGTGAGTTTTTGAAAGACCCGTGGCGTCGAGTTGGAGATCAGATGGCCGGGCTGCAAACTGCGGTACAAAACCGGAAGGAAGAAACGCATCAAAGCCGCGATCGAAGTACTGGCCACTTGCGTACCCAATTTCCGTTGCAGCACCCCGCCCCTTCTCCTGCTCGAGAACCTCGATGGCGGGTCGTATCAACTCCAAGGCAGGAGCTTCGTGCAAGAACAAATAGTCCAGCCGATCTCGGCGCAGACGGCCGCGGGTCTGATCTAAGGACTCCCTCATTGCTGCAGGCGAGAAGTCGAATCTATGCTGGTGGGCGAATACTCGTGTAGGCAGTGGAGCTGCGGCCGGACCGGGGAGCTTTAGGCGCGCCGGCATGAAGCTCTTGAGAGCACTCGCGTAAGTGCGGAGAATCGCGTGAATTGGCCGAACTGAACCGACTTTGGCGGAAATGAAGACATCACTTACCCCCGAAACGACATCCCCCACAACGGCTTCCGCCGTTCCCATGCCATAGGATGGTGCGGTGTCAAAATGGCGGATACCTACACGCAAGCAATATTCGATTAAGCGAGCTGAGCTTCGAGCATAGGCCCCGCCCTTTAGTCTGGCGCACCCAAAGACGATCTGTCCATCCAACATCAGAGCTGCCCAAGAGATTTTGCCAGCCTCAAACCGAAAGCTATCGCCGTCAACGTGGGATTTGCGAAGCTTCCGGAAGGAAAAGTCGCGGCCCCAGAGACGTAAAGATTGTCCGTGCCGAAAACCTTCAGATTCCGATCCACGACAGCTTCTTCGGCATTTTCGCCCATGCAAGCACCTCCCATATGGTGGTAGGAATCATGGCAGCTGGTCAAAAAGCTCTGATCCTCATCGAGGATGCGAGGATCAATGTGAATCTCGCCCAAACCTGACGCTCGAAATTCCGCATCGATTGCTTTGCAGACCTCGTTAGCAGCTCGCATTTCCCGGCCGTCAAATGCCCAGTGCAGAGCAATCGGAGCATCATCTGGGTGCTGCGACGCATCGAGCCTCATGTAGCTCGCCGAGGTGGGAATTTGCTCGATTTCGAGGCCGAGGAATGCGCCCTTATCGAGCAAGCTGGTTGAGCGGCGTTCGATCAAATACCGCCACGCAAGCGGGAGCAAAATGCGAGCCATTTTGCTCGCATCGTTCGCTGCGGCCATCGATTGCCGCCATTGCGACAAGTCAACGATCCGCCGCGCCAGCACAAGCCCATCTCGAAGCATCGAACCTGCGCTATTGGGCGTGTTGATCGTGCCGACACAATTCGCAATCATTAGCCTCTCGGAAAACTCATTGGTCGTGCGAATTTTCACGCTGTATTTGTGTCGGTTATAGAAAACGTGATCGAACAGGTCGCGCAGCCGCGTCTGATTCTGCACAGTGATCGCCCCTGCAATCCCGTGCAAATGGTCGATAAAGAATTTTCCGATGTTTCTGTTATTTTGAAGTGGGGATCCTGGAGCTTCGACGGCGCGCAACAGGAGACGAACCGCCTCAAATGTGCCGTTAGCGAGAACCAGCTGCCGGCACGTAAGGCGGCGAGTTTCGCCACCAGCAGTGGCAATTTCAAGTGCGTGAACACGGCCTTTTTCGAACAAAAGGCGCCTTACTTCCGATTTTGTAACGATCCGCGGCCCCTTCGGATCATGCAACCAGCGCCGAAAGAGCTGGCTGAAGTCAGGCTGGGGCAGCCACAGATTCATTCCCAACGTAAGGTCTTTTCCAAATTCAGACGGTCTCTTTGTTACAAGTCGCCAGACTCGTTCCGTGTCCTGTAGCCCCTCTCCGACGCCCAAGATCTTGAAAGCCTCACTGAAAAACGGCTGGATCTCGGTATACGGTACTGGCCAGCGTTTCTTGCCCTCGTAAGCGCGGCTCTCAAAATCTCTTGCTTCGAACGGGACCAATTGTCCGCCCCAGAGACGAGTTGTGCCGCCCAATGCTTTCATTCTGCCTTGGAGCAGACCCCGATGTTGGAAGCCTTGATTGATCCCTTCATTCAACTGCACGTAGTCAACTCTGGGAGACGTATCGCCTGCCTCCAGGACGACGACAGACTTGCCAAGCTGTGCCAGCCGAATCGCCAAGGTGAGCCCGATGGCTCCGGCGCCGACAATTGTGACATCGCTCTCAAATTGATCAGCATTGCCAAGAAGCTGGGACCCGTCGACGATCATGGCTCAACTCATGATGCCGGAATGATGTTTGCCGAAGTCGGCCATACGAGCACGGAAGATCTGAACACTTCCTCGTTCTCTCCGCGAGACGCCAACATCGTCATACGCGTCCCCGCGGCTGTGGAGCAAAGCCAAGGTCGCTGGCCGAAAGGAAGCTCGGAATGGTCGATAGTAGGACCCACGTACCGTAAATTTCGATGCCCAGTGCAGGGCCAAGACCGGCACCAGCAAGAGCTGTATACCCGCGATTACGAGCTTATCGTAAGCGTTCGCCAGTACCCCTAGGCTCAACCGACGGAAGTTCAGGGAACGCTTCATCAATACACTCTCACCGTCTCCACAGGCGATCGTCGCGATCAACGCCAGGAATTGGTACCTTGAACCCGTCGCGCGATAGACGGCGGGCTAAGCTTTCTCGGCTGGCGACATCGGTCTGTTCTAATCCCGCAAGGAGCGGCGCGCGATGTTCCCAGCCGATAGTGGTTAGGTTGGCCGCTGCTGCATCAATGAAGTCTGAGTCAACCAACTCAGAAAATTCGGTAACAACAGCCTTTTGCGTTATGTCATTCAACAGCGCAAATACCGCCAGGGCCAGCCGATTGCGCCGAAGCGCAATCCAGCCTTCATGCGGGCCGGCAATATAGGACTTTTCGACAAGCCTGACATACGCAGGATCAAATCCGTTGCGGGCTGTGCCAACTGAATACAGCAACAGCCAAAGGAACGCATCAGATGGGGTGACCGAAAGCGCGGCCCTGAGCCTGCTCTCTGCGTCACTGATCTCGCGATCAAAATCCGAGCCGCTGCCCTGAGCCGCCACTTCGCCGGCACTTACTCCGATTAGCGCCTGGGCTCGATAATACTCCGATTGCACTATGCCGGGACGTGGAGCAGCTTCCATTTGCGAAAGCATCTGCGGCAAGATTTCCGGCTTAAAGCGCTCACCCGCTATGATCCGCGATGCAACGTTGTGTGCTGGCACCGTTAGCCAAAACGATGGCAGGGCAGCGTAAGACCAAATGACGCCTAGCAGACCGCACAGCAGAAATTGGCTGCGAAGGGTCGTTACTGCCAGCCAGTGACCGCTATTCGACATACCCATAACGGGCGTAGTATTTCTGATAGTAGTAACGGCCGTGGTAGGATTCGTACCGCGCCAGCGCCTTGGTGTCGGCCTTGTTCAGGACGACGCCGAGCAGCTTGTCGTGGATCTCCGGCGAGCCGCGCAGATTGTGCTTGACCACGTCGATCTTGGTCCTGCCCCACTCCACCACGAACACGTAGGAATCGACGAAGGACGAGGTGACTCGTACGTCCACCACCGGCGCCATCGGTGGCATGTCCAGCACCACGTAGTCGAATTTCGATCGGAGCTCGGTAACCAGCGCATGCATCGCTTTCGAGGCGAGGATCTCGTTGGTGTGCAGCAGCTTTGAGGTCGTGCCGGCCGGCAGGATCGAGAGCTTGGTCTCGGGATCGACGACCAACGCGTCCTCGAGCCGGGCCTTTTGGCCGACCACGTCGACGAGGCCGATCCTGGCATCGGGCACCAGCGCGCGCGACAGGGACGGGTTGCGCAAATCGGCATCGACCAGGATGACACGCGCGCCGCCATGCGCCATCAACTGAGCGAGATTGGTCGAGAGCGTGCTCTTGCCCTCGTTCGGCAGGGTCGAGGTGGTGGCAAGCACGCGGTTTTCGCGCACAATCGAGTTGAGATCTACCGCTACCTTCACCGAACGCACGGCTTCTGCGAAGCGCGACAGCGGGTTCTCGACGACGTAGCGCAGCAGGTCGGGCTCCGGATTGCCCTTCCGGGCGAGCTTGCCGATGTGCATTTTTTCGCCGAGCCCAAGGGTCGCGGTTGCGCCGAGCGCCGGCAGGATCGCGATGCAGTTCGCGCCCAGCACTTCCTCGACCTGGCCGGTGGTGCGAAACACCTTGTCGGTGAGCTCGCGCGCCATCGCTGCACCGAACGCCAGCATTAGGCCACCGAGCAGGCTGCCCGCCAAGACAATCAATGACTTCGGGGCACTCTTCACCAGCGGCGTTGTTGCCGCGCTGATCACCCGCGCCTCGGTGATCGGGAACGACTGCTGCTGCACGCTCTCCATGTAGCGCTGGAGGAAATTGTCATACATCGCCTGATAGGACTGCGCGGTGCTTTCGAGCTCGCGCAGCTGCACCTGCGCCTGGTTGGTGAGCTGGGATTCCGACACGACATTAGCGAGGCTTCCCTTGATGCTCTCCTCGCGGGTCAGCGCGATGTCGTAGTCGCTTTTGTAGGACTCCTGGATGCGCTTGAGCTCGTCCAGGATGTTCTTCTTGATCTCCGCCATCTGCCTACGCAAATTGACGGCCGCCAAGTGATCCGAGCCGTACTTCATCGCCCAGATCGATTCCTTGGAGCTCATGTCGACATATTGGCCGCGCAGCTTGACGATGGTGTCGTTCTTCAGCGCGTCGGCGACCGAGGCATCCGGAATCTCCTGCTTGAAGATATCATTCAAGCGGTCAAGCCGAGCCTTTGCTTCGGCGGTCGCCGCATGCGCCATGATGAGCTGGCTGTTGACCTCGGCGAGCTGCTGCTCGTTTATCAGCCCCTTGCCAGTGGCGATGATGTTGTTGGCGGTCTTGAAATCGACCACCGCCTTCTGGGCGGCGGAGGCTTGGGTGCGCAGCTCCTTGATGCGGTCCTGCAGCCAGACGCTGGCGCGGCGCGTGGCCTGGTACTTTGCCTCGAGCTGGTCGACGATATAGGCGTCCGCGATCGCGTTCGCGATCCTGGCGGCTTTCTGCGGGTCTCGGGAGGTGTATCCGATCTCCATCACATAGGTCAGGCCAAGCCGCTTGATGGTGCGGTTCTTCTCGAACAAGCCGAGCGCCTTACGAGTCTGCTCAAATTCAGACGCGGCAGGCCGATCAGAGAACAGGCCTGAGACGGCACCAATGATTGTGCCGAGCAGGCCGCCGCCCGAGCCGGTGAATTCGGGATCGTCAATGAGATGCAGGTCGCGGATCACCGCGAGGCTGATATTCTCGGATTTCAGGATCTCGACCTGGGTCTCAACCGTCGCCGAATCCACCGCGATATCGCCGAGCACCGATTGTTGCTGGAACAGCTGCACCTTGCGGGTGTCGATCACCATCGATGCGGTGGAGGTGAATTGCGGCGCGGCGGTGAAGAGATAGAGCAGCGCCAGGATCACGCAGGCCGAGACGATCGCGACCATGGTCGGGAACTGGCGGCGAACAATGTCGAGATAGGAGGTGAGCGTTTGCGCCGGCGAATTTTCGGCCTCGGAATAGCCGCGGTTGATCTCCGACGAAGGCTTATTCACCTGCAGCATTATGCAATTCCCAAAAGAAATCCGTTAAATACACAGGGATTGGAAGTCCGGCATCGCGGGCTCTGCGTTTCGCAAAGCGCTCGCACAAGAAAGAGACCGAACGCCAGAATAGCACGGCCTCAATGCAACCAGAACCGATTTGATGCAGCGCAATGCGCCAAGCCCCTGCCAATTCACATGAAGCTTAACGGCCGAAATGCAAAACGGCGCGATGAAGCGCCGCTTTGACTGGATCGCGAATAAGGCAGCCAGGAGACTTGTGGCCTCCGGGCAATTACGGTCAGCGCGTGCTGACGCGGTTGGCGGCGTTGGTGGTGCCGCCTACAGAACCGCTGCCGATGCCGCTACCGTTGTTTGTGGTCCCATTGTTGCCGAAGGTGCCGCCGCCGCCGCTGTTGCCGCCGAAGGCGAAGCCGCCCGTTCCGGTCGGGCCACCCGCGCCGGAGCCGCCGCCGCCTGCGCCACCGCCGGCCGCCGCGATCGCGACGTCGCCGGTTGCGGCCTGGTAGGCTGCGATCACGTCGGGGTTGTTGGTGCCGGCGATCGCCGCCTGGATCTCATTGGCGAAAGCCTGGTCGGCTACCGCGGCCATGCGGGCGAGCTGGGCCAGGCCGGCGGTGATCGCGCGGATCTGGTCCTTGGTGGTTGCGGGGTCCTTGAGGAGCGCGATCAGGGCCGGAACCGTGGTCGGATCAGACGCGCCGAGGTCGCGCACGCGCGAGATCAGCTGCGCACCGGCCGGATATTGCGTCAACAGCGTGCCTGGTGTCGCCTTGAACTCGGAAATGACCGTGGCCGGCAGCTGGCGCTGCGGCGGATAGACGGCGGCGCTTGCGGCGCTCGAAATCGTCGCGGCCAGGGCCGCGGCCGCAGCCATGCGAAGCGCAATCTTGATAACGCTCATAAATAAACCTCCAAAAAACGTCTGCCCACTTGACGTCTCGGCCCGGGCAAGTGGCGGTGTAGTGTCGGAACCTAGCGGAAGAGTAAATCGCTGTCCACTTATTCTAAAGACTTCGTAAACGGCGCAACTGCTTCAAAACTAGACAGTTTTGTGAAGCTCGCGGGCGCGGCGCTGGCCTCGCGGGCGGCGTCTGGCGGCCCTGCTCGTCCGGTGCGGTGACCGCCTCGCCGTGCGCCCGCGCCGCCTCGCTCGAGCGGAACGATTGCGCTAGCCCCGCGCCGAAAAGCGCAAAGAACGGAATGGAATAGCCGGGGATCTGGAGCGTGAAGTCCAGGCAGGAATGCAGCAGCGACAGGCTCGCGGTCGCCGCCGCCGCCAGCGGGATGATCGCGTCCCTTCGCCGGGCGAATACGCCGCGGCCCAGGATGACGAACATGACCGCCCATGCGGCCGCCACCAAAAGCGCCATGGGGATGCCGACGTCGGAGGCGAGCTCCAGCGGCGTGGAATGCGCGATATCCCAGATTCCGCGAATCGAGATGTTGGGGCTGCGGTAGGGCGGGAAGGCCCATTGGAAGGTGCCCATGCCGGTCCCGAACCAGGGATTATCGGCGATGATCTTCAGCGTGGATTTCCAGGCCTCGATGCGGCCCTCGTCGACCAGGCCCTGGCTGTCGAACCGGCTGGAGACGCGACCGCCGAGCAGCTGCATCAGGCCGAGCGCCACCACCAGGCCGGAGCCGAGCGAGATCCAGATTCCGGTCCGCAGCGGCAGGTCCTTGCGCAGAAACACCGTGAAGGAGGCGATCATCGCGAGCAGCGACAGGCTGACGCCGGCGCGCGAGCCGGTCATGAACATCGCCATCAGGCAGATCAACAGCGCTCCGAGATGCGGCAGGATCTCGCGCGGGGGTATCTCGGCGACGTCGCGCCAAACGCGCCGCCACTCGATGTGCCGCTCTGCGAGACGCCGGCGGATCTTCTCAAGGATCAAGAGCATCCAGATCACCGCACAGGAGCCAAAATATGCGGCCGCCGTGTTGCGGTTGATGAAGGTGCCGGTGACGCTGCCCATATAGGCCGTCTTGTCCCGCCACAGGATCATGGTCGGCTCGATCAGGAACGAAGCGACGCCATAAAGCGCGTAAAGGCTGCCGGAGACGGCGATGACCCAAAGCAGACGTCGGGCGCGCTCACGCTCGGCACCGACGGTGATGCCGAGGAGGATCGCCAGAATGTTGGCGAGCGGCGCGCCCAATGCGAAGAACGCCTCGTTCTTGACGATGGACGCCGACGGCGCAATCGGCACGCCCAGGAGCTCGGACGCCTGCTTCCAGATCGGATTGAACGGCGCGATCCAGGGATGATCGGACAGCTGCTCATGCAGCACGAAGGCGTATCCGGCGACGATCACACCGATGCCCGCGATCATCCAGAAATGGGGGCGCCGCAAGTCGCGCGTCGGCGCCACGATCAAGGCGAAGCCCAGGCACAGGCACCAGAACGCGATCGAGAGGTCGTTGGTCGAGCCGAACGGAAACGGCGACCCCGCAGCGACGAATAAGAGAATGAGGGTAGCTGGCAGACTCCGCAACCACCGGATGTTAGACCGACCCCAGCGCATCGTGTTCGGTGCCCCTCAGAGACCATCAGATAAATCTTTATCCACATCGATACCGTGTACCGGGATGATGGCTACCGTCGCAACCCTCTTGGTCGCGCCAGCGGCCACGCGCGCCGCCATGGCAGGACGTTACGCCCCGGGCGGTGCGTCATGGCTTCTCCCAACTACCCAGCCTCGCTTGCACGGGTCGCGAGCCACAGCGTGCGCGCGGCCGGCAGCGGCTCGATGCCTAATCTTGACCACCACTCGGTTTCGCGTCCGGCGCGATGGAGCTCGCGATGATGCGCTCGGCACAGCGGCACTGTGTACTCGTCACTGACCTTCTGGCCGAGACCATGCGCCTCGGCAAAGCGCACATGGTGCGGATCGCAGGGCTGGCGCCCGCAAACGAGGCACGGTTGCTTGGCGACAAAGCGCAGGTGCTGCCGATCGCGCTGCCGCCTCAGCTTTGGCAAGGCCAGGCCACCGTCGCCCGGGTCCGCCGGCGCGTCTTGCGACGTGGGCGGCGCGCACGGTTCGGAGGCGTGCTCCACCTCTTCACCAGCAGCAAGCCGAGCCGCAAACGCTTGCCGCACCCGCGTCCCATCGGCGCTAGCCAGCGCATTGACCTTGCGCCAGGCGCGGATGGACCAGGTGTCGAGTTCGGCCGCACCGGCGAGCCTCTCGATCTCCGAAACCAGGCGATCGCGCCGGCGTGCCGACTCGTCCGCGCTGAGCGAGGCGGTTTGACTGCGGCCCCTCGGCCGTAGGTCGGCCGGCAGCCTCGAGGGCGACCGCGCCTGCGGGGCGACGTCATGGGCCTCGCCATCCGGGCGGTTGCTAGCCGCAACGGGTGCATTCCCCTGGCATGGCGTGCCCACGGTGATGGCAAGATCGGGCGCATCAACATCATCTTCGCCGGCAATTCCCACCAGCGTGAACAGGGCATAGCGCCTAGCATAGGTCAGCGCGGCGCCCATCCGGTGCGGCGAGGCGGTGTCGACCACCGGGCACACGGGCCACTCCGACGCGATCCACTCCCCGGAGGCGTGCACCAGCGTAGTCGTCAGATGGATCAAGCCGGTGTCGCGGTCGATGCTCGTCGCCTGAACGGTTGCGATCTCGTGCTCGCCTAAGCACTTGCGGGCGATATCGAGGCCGGCGCATAGCGGGGCGTAGCGAAACGAGCGCTGGCCCTCGCGCGGAATCGGCGACTCGATGGTCGCAGTTAGGGATTTCGGCGGGTTCTGCAGCTCGGTTTGCGCCTTGGCCAGCGCGGCGGCCAGCGTGCCGATGTTAGGGCTGGAGCGCTGCATGGGGCGGCTCGTCTTTGAGGAGCTCGAGGCTCAGGGCGCCCGATTTCGAGCGTTTGGCGCGCACGCCATGGCCGGCCGCCTCTCTGGCGTCCTCCGGCACCATGGCCTTCAGCTCGCTCTTAGCCCGCTCGTGCTCGAGTGCGGCGGTTCGCGTCAGCCGGAACAGGCCGGCAAATTCCGCCCAGGCGTTGGAGGCGCTCATGTCAACGGTTCGGCTGGCCTCGACCCTGGGCCGCGGCGGTTCAATGCCGAACAGGTGCGGGCGCTCGCCGCTCTCGACACAGCGCCAGAACTTCTTCTCCGCGGTCAGGAGCAGGTGTTGATAGAGCGGATCGGCGGCAATCGTCAGCTCGACCCATTTGCCGCCGCCGGTGATGATCGACAGCACCGCGGCGCGCGCAGCTGTGACCCACATGTTGTGCTGCAGCTGCGCCATGTGCTTTTCGGCCGCCGCCTCTTCGGAGAAATTCCACGGCAGCATGAACTTGGCCTCGAACACCGCACCGCTAGCCTCGACCCGCCCATCGAGCGTTGCCGCCATCCAGCGGTGCACCGGGTGCATGAAGCGGCGCTGCACATGGCGGACGGCGTGCCCGGTGTTCTTCTCATACCAGTGGCGGTTTAGCGGCTCGGTGACGTTGCCGAGCTGGACCAGGAGGTCGCCCGACAGGTCCACAGGCTCCGCCTCGCCGCGTTTTTCCTGCCAAAGCCGCAGCAGGGCGGCCTCATCATCGGCCATGATGATCCGGGCATCGCTGCCGCCAATGAAGGCGCGGCGGTCTGAAGCAATAGAATCGTGATGTCTTTGGTTGGGAATCACGGCACTCTCCCGTTCACTTTGGAGGAATCAACATAAAATGTTGATACAATGCGAACATGGGGGCGTCAACATAAAATGTTGAAGCGAATGTCCGCGTCTCAATGTCGAGGCGCAAGAGCGCTGCTTGATATGACCCAGCCGCAGCTGGCGACAGCGGGAAAGGTCGGCTTATCGACAATTGTTGATTTTGAACGAGAACGCCGAAGCGTTTCGGACGAAGCGATCATGAAGATGCAGCAGGCCTTGGAGGCGGCTGGCGTGCAGTTCATCGACGAGAACGGTGGGGGCCTCGGGGTTCGTCTCCGGAGGGCGACGACGTCAAAGTCTAAGAAATAGGTCAGCGCGATCCCCCATGTTGAACGCCGAAGCTGATACTGTAACGTATGCTCGCTGCGGCCCTCCGCAGGCAAGGCTCCCACCGATTTGTGAGCACCGGGTGCCGGCATCGGCTGAACTCTTGCCTGACATCGGAGCAGCGGTGTGCGAGCGCCGCGAGACTCCGCGCGCGCATTGCCCCGCCATAGTGCCCGGAGACCGCTACGGCCTATGAGGCTGGCGGCCAAACGTGAGGTCGACGTCCGCAAGATCCAACCGATCAAGCCGCTGAAGACGGCGGCAATAGCCTCAAGCTCGAGCAGGGGCGTGCCGGGCATCGGCGGGCTTCTGCTTGGCCATGGGCGAACGCTTAGCGCGAGCCTGCGCGAGCCGGAATCGAATTTCTATGTTAGAGTAGCGCCAAGAACGACCGCTGCAGCACATGGCGCAGACGCTTGGGCGGGATGCGCGAGCAGCGCGAGTGCGACGAACGAGTGAGTGACGGCGCGAGGTGATGACGTGCCACCGGCGAACAAGAAGCCCTCTGGTCGGGTACGGCTGGTCGCGGCCAGCACCGCCGCGGGTCGGCCTGTCCTTGGCCGGCCAACACTGCAGCAGGCGCACGCGCTGGTGGCCGCAGACCTCACCGGCTCAGCGCCGTTTGGCCGCACGCCCCAGGAACGCGAGTTCGAGAAATTTGCGGCTAAATTGATTTCCAGCTCACCCGAGCGCCGCACGATGTCGAAAAAAGATTTGGTGGTCATTGGCAGCAACCAGTTTGGGCTATCAGCACGCCGCGCCAGCGCAATTCGCGAGCACGTCATCCGGCTTCTGCATGCCTCGGCTTGGTCCGAATCCGGAGCGCCGCGCGGAGCGCGCCGGCGTCGCTAATTTTTTTCGTTGGCGGAAAATCGTGGCAGCTATTGTCGCGAGGAAAATTAAATCACACTCCTCTCTGCAGCAAACGCAGCGCACAAATTAGCGCTAGGCCAGCGGGCGGCCAGCGCCCACCGGATCACGAGTACCCGCGCCTGGACTGGAGCCGCAGAAAGTGGAGAGGATCATGGCCAAAAGAAACGACGCCCAGCGCGCTTCGGACAAAAGGGCCCACAGCAACCTCCGCGCGCTTCGGGCCCGCTACAACCTCTTTCCGTTGGACTTTTTTCTTGAGGAACTGAACGACTTCCGGCGCCGCCCCGAGTTTCGTCGCGACATGGCCAAGGCCGCGGCGGCTCACCTTCACCCGCGGCTAACGCCGGTCTTGGTCATCCAGGCCGCGGGCGAAAGCGAGTACGTCCTCGACGTGAACAGGCTGACGGATCATGAACTCAACCAGCTCGAACATATTTTGGCCAAAGGCCAAGTTCCCGCCGCCGACGTTGTCGAGGAAGAATGACGATGAAGTGGAGCCATCAAATCGCCACCGTCCGGCACCCTAGCGCCGGGTCCTGAGGACATCGCCGTGCCTCCCAAGCCGCGCTCGCAGCACTCATCGCCACCGAACCCAAGCGGGTCGCAGCTCGCGACCAAGGGGCTGCCGGCCACGACGAGCCGGCCGCGCGGGCGTCCCCGACCGCACGACGGCGCCCCGGCAACGCGGTCCGGTGCGCTCCAGCGTTACCACGAACTGTTTGGACCGGCGCCGATTTTGCCCGGCGACAACGCGGCCGTGTTCGACGAGCTGCTCGCGCGCGTCGTAGCCGACCTCACGCCGCAGGGCATGATCGAAGAGATCTGGGCCTGGGACATTTCCTATCTGACCTGGGAAATCCGGCGCCTGCGCAGATTAAAAACGGATATTCTCGGCGATGTGGCGCCAAGCCTTCTGACCAAGGTTCTGGCGACCGTAACTGATGCAGAATCCGATCTCGATGCGAGGCGGACGCTGGTCGCCGAATGGTTGGCGGGCGAGGCCGCGGCCCGTGAACGGGTGGAAAGGCAGCTCGCCTCGATTGGCGCCACGCCCGCTGCCGTGGCCGCCCGGGCATTTTTGCTCGAGATCGAGGAGGTCGACCGGCTCGAGCGCGCCCTGGCCAGCATCGAAAGCCGCCGCAACGCCGTCATCCGTGAACTCGACCGGCATCGCTTCGTCGGGGCAACCCTTTGCAAGATGCTCGAACGCTGGACGGACGCGGAGTCGAGTAAGGCCATCGGGCTGCCGCGACCCGCCGCAGACGAAGAGGCGCCGTCATGATCAGTAGCAAAAAACAGGCCGCCAATCGGGCGAACGCGCGCGCCAGCACCGGCCCCAAGACGGGGCGCGGCAAACTCCATTCGTCGCAAAATGCCCGGCGCCACGGCTTGACAGTGGCGGCGCTGGCCGATCCGATGCTGGCGAACGAGGTCGAGGCGCTCGCCCGCGAACTCGTCGGCGAAAGTTCAGAGGAGGACTTGCTGGCGCTTGCCCGCGAGGTGGCGGCGGCCGAGGCGGAGTTGACCCGGGCGCGGCGGACGCGCCACCAAGTCTTGTTTGATGCGTTCAGCAATCCGGCGTCGGATTGCGAGACCCATCTGCGGATGAAGATGACGGCTGTCCCGCGCTTGGCCCGCACCGCAGGCCTCACCGCGATGCCGGACGACATCGCCGACGGGGTGGTGTCGAGGGCGGAGGGCTCGGCCAAGTCCGTGCTGATCCTAGCCGAGCACGCCCACGAGCTCGCGCTGCTGGAGCGCTACGAACGCCGCGCGCTGTCGAAGCGGAAATTTGCCATCCGCGCCCTCGATCACGCGCGCCAGCGTCGGCTTGCGGTGGCGAAGGAGAGGGGATGATCCTTTTGCTACCTTTAGATGTGCATATATTAGTTTCTCTTTTAAGTCGTTTGTCCAGCCTCGCTATTTGGCCAAACAAAGCCAAAGAACCCAACGAAGTCAGTGGCCTCGCGCTGGCGGACCCGGTCGCCGCACGAGGTCCGAGCACAACCCGGCAGCCCGGGTCCTCCGGAACTTCAACGGGCTCATGCACATGTTGTTTGATAAAAGGCTGTTAGAGGAAGCAATCGATCGGATAGATCTTCAGATCCACGTTCAAGCGGCTGATCCGGGTCTGCGCCCGAAAGCCGTAAAACAGCCCAAGATTATCACTCCCCTGATCGAGCTTTATTCCAGGGGTTAATTCGTCGGGTGGCACCAGATTGCCTATGTGGCGGTTAATTCCGGATATCTCGATCCGCCCTACCCCCTCGCCGAAATGCCCGGCGAGTTGAGTGACCGTCACCTTGGGCAAGCCCCGCCGCTGATGGCAGACCTCCTCCTCCCATAGCTTTGTTTGTGGGACGAGAGGTTTGCCCGCTCCTTCCGGCACAACGATATCCTGAAAGGACGGGTGCAGCATCCCGAAGAACCGGCTCTCCTTGGAATTCGCCGACAGGCGGACTGCGAATGAAACTTCGCCCTTGGCACCTCGAAGGCGCTGAAAGATCGGCGCGTCGGGCTCGGCAGAGACCACGACATCGATCCGGTGGCGTACTCCGAACTCCCCCGCCGCACCGGCAGCCGGCTCGAGCAAAACAGGGCCCCCGATGAGAAGGGTCAGAAAACACCAGAATGCTCGTCGTCGAAAGCGCATGCCGCCCCTTGCAACACTGCGGGATGACCGATGATCGGCACGCCTTGCTCAGGGGTGCCTTGATCCATAACCCGAACAGAACCGCTGTGATTGCTAAACGAAAATGGCACCGGGACAAAGCCCGGTGCCATCGTTTCGCGGATCAGGTTGGCCCCCGCCTTACGGCGCCAACTTGATGTTGTTGCGGAAGATCAGCGCATTGTTCGACAGATTTATCGCATCGTTCCCGGTGGCCATGATCACACGCAGGTACTGCAGGAACTTGGCAGTTTCGACGTTGCGCGAGTTCGAAACGTAGATGATGTCGCCGTTCTTCATCATGACCTTGGTGCCGAGGAAGAAGCCACCCGGATCGCGGAAGTTCACGTTGAAGATGACCGGGATCGTCTCACTCGTGTACTTGCTGACGTCGATGCCGAGCTGGGCAGCGACCTCACGCGGCTCGCGGCGATAGAGATACACTGCAGCCGGATCGGCCTGACCATCGAGGAGACCGCCGGCCTTCCCCACCGCTTCGCCAAGGTTGATGCGCCAGGCATCGAAGTTGAACTCGCCACTCTGGCCGCTGGCGCCGAACGCCAGGAACTTCTGCTGCTCGCGATAGACATAGATGCTGTCGTCGGGACGCACATAGATGTTGTTCTCAGGCGACATGACCAGATTCTCGAACGGAACGGTTGCGCGCCGTCCGCCACGTTCCAGCATCACCCAGGTCTCGAAGCCCTGGCCTCGGATGCCGCCGGCGCGGGTGATCGCGTCGAGCACCTTGTCCTTCGCGCCCGCAGCGCTCGCCGGATAACGCGCTGGGGAATTGACTTCGCCGAGCACGCTGATGAGCTGCGTCCGCTGCGACGACATCGCGACCACGACCTGCGGCTCGATGGCGCGGTTGGATATCTTTTCAATGATCGCGCGCTGGATCTGAACCGCCGTGAGACCCGCGGCCTTGACCTGACCGGCGTAGGGCACCGTGATGAACCCGTCATTGTCCACCGACTGATCCGGAATGGTGACGAAGTTACCGGGCCTGACGCCGGCTTCCGCCGGAATGAACAGACCACCCGCAGCCGCTTCGAAGATGGTCACGCTGACGACGTCGCCGATCCCGAACACAATGCTCGCCGGCGGTCGTTTGTCCGTGAACGCGCCCGCGAGACCCTTGGGTTCATGGGTGTGTAGAATGTTCACGGTGGCTGGGTTGAGCGGCACCAACTCGTAAGCCGGCGCACTTTCAGTCTGTATGTGGTTGTTAACGTCATCCGTTAACGGTCCGGAGCCTGGATTGGTGGAGCAGGCGCCAAGCGTCAGCGCCACGGCCAAAAACGCGGGCTTCAATAAATAGGTCTTAGCAAAGGAATGCATCAACGCGGCCCCAATCGTCCCAATTACCTCAAAGTGGTACGGGCTAGCGGACGGCGCGACAAGGGTTCCAGGCCGAAACTGATGGTTAACGGCACAATGAGTCGGCCGGTGTTGCGCTCGCGCCACTACTTCGGAACCCTCCTAACCCTTTGTGACTGTTTGTTGTAATTCGTGTGCCCGATCGATAGGCAGCCGCTCAACCGATGGGCGAGGCGTTTCTCACCCCGCGTATGTCTGGTATTGCTCCGGCCGTCTCATGAGGAGTTCCGGCGTTGCTCTTGGCGATTCATTCCCTTGCTCTGACAGGATGGTTGCTCGCCGGACCGGGGTACGAAACCCCGCGGCGCCCGTTCATTGAGATCGCAGGCCCATCCTCCTCTATTTGGAAATTCAGCCGCGCCCAAGGCTCCAAGGAGGGCGAGAGCTTCGCTTCCATTTCCAAGACGGCCGAGACGATGCAGTCTGACCCGGAGTTCGCCGGCCTGATCGTCCGCTGCGCTCCCAAGGGCAAGATCGACGTGTTGGTCGCCTTGATCCGGCCGTTCCCGCCACGGAGCCACCCGCGAGTGACGATCTCCTCAACTGGCGGCGGTACCCAGACGTTCGAGGCCAGCATGGCGGCGGCCGGCGCTGCCGTCCTATTACCCGACGAAGTTTCTGCGTTCGCGGCCGGTAAGTGGCAGACGACGCCCTCGCTTTCCGTGGTGGTGAAGGAAAGTGACACCGAAATCAAAGGCGTGGTGACCCTGAGCGGGCTTCGTGAAGCCTATAATTCTCTGGCGGCCAGTTGCGGCCAATAGACAAAATTTAGCCATACGACTTAAGGGTCTTTTTAGGGTGGGGAACCTAAGGTCCGGAGCACGGAGTGTTTCGGATGACCGAGCTTTTGATCTTCAGCTTTCTGGTAGGCGCAGTTCTGGGCCAACGTTTTCGCGTCCTGGTGCTCCTGCCGCTGACCTTCGTCATGCTGCTCGCTGCGATCCCGGTCGGCTGGATCGCCAATCTGGGCTTTCTTGACGGCCTGAAGGGCGTCGTGTTCGCGGCCATCGCGCTCCAAGCCGGTTATCTCTTTGGCTCGGCCACCCGCTTTGCTCTCGCCGCTGGTCGTGCCGCTCGCGTGTTTGCCCGGCCGCTCAAGACCGCCCGCTGACCTCTGTGGCCGCCTGACCCCCAGGCGACGCTCCGTTGATGTGAGGTGGGGCTGGGAGCTGTTGGCTGCAGAGCTCTGTTTGAAAACCAGCCTCCGGCTTGTATGGTGACTGACCCTTTCAGGATTCCTTCCAGGCGCACGTTTGTCCTTCGCTTATTTTGCCCTCATCGTTTGCCTTGTTTCTGCATCCGCTCTCGACATTGCCGGCGCCAAATTCGGCGTACAGCTTGGGATGACGGCTACGGCCCTGGGGCTATTTGCAGCGGTCTTCAGCGCACGTAAGGCCGACTACGAGCACTATCTGCGTGCCACGGTCTGGGGCCGTTGGATCCTGATCGGCATTCCCCTTTGTATCGCGGCCCAGCTGGTGCCGCTGTGGCTGAGTTGGGCGCATCCGATCTGGGCGAGCAGCCACGATGCTCTGGGTGGCCTGTCGCTTGGGCCAGTGACGGCGGATCTCGGCCTCACCCTGAATGCGCTGTTTCAAGCCCTCGCAGCGATCTCGTTGCTCAGCGTGACCATCGTCGTGGTCCGTGACCGCAGCCGTGCCGAACTGGTGCTGTTCGTGCTGAGCGGGGTAACAGCGGTGTCGGCTCTGACCTTGGATTTGCGTCCGTTCTCATCCGCCCTTGCAACCGCCGTTCCTTCCGACCTGGCGACAACGATGGCCGGTCTTGGCGTCATGCTTAATATAGCCGTCATGCAGCTGGCCGCCGAGCGGGCCGAAACGCGCCACTCGCTCGTTCGGTCGGTCGCCATCGGCCTTTGCGGCCTTGTGGGCGCTCTGGCCAGCGCGGTCGCGGTTTTTGGCTTGTCGGGGACGAACAGCGCGATCGCCGCGGCCTTTGGCCTCGTGTTGATGTTGCTGATCCTTGTCATTCGAAGGATCGACTTATCCCCGTTGGCCGCAGGCGCGCTGTCCTTAGCCGCGCTGGTCGGAGCGATCATTGTCCTGAGCTTCTTGTTCGAAAAGAATGCAGGGCCGATTCTTTTGCGGCTCGTCGCGGAGGTGGGGGCCGAAACCAGAGCCGCGCTGGAGCGAATGTTGGCCGACACCAGGTGGTTCGGTGCGGGCGCAGGCACCTTTTCTGCCGTTGGCAGGATCTACCAAAGCGATGCCGGCGCGGCTTTGATGGCGCCCTCGACGGCTTTTGCCATCTTCGCGGATACCGGATGGGTCGGTTTTTCCGCCGCGCTGCTGGCGGGCATGATGGCTTTGGGGCGCTTGTTTTTGGGGGCTTTGCAGCGCGGCCGCGACTCGTTCTTCCCTGCGGCGGCCGCGGCCTGCCTTGTCTTCGCGCTGGTTGAGGGCTTCGCTGGTTCAGGACTGCTGCATCCGGCAGCAATCCTTTGCCTGTCAACGATCGTGGGACTCGGATTGTCCCAAAGCGTCACCCAGTCCTCACGCGGCACGGGTCATTAGTCGTTCGTCGTTAGACGTCGCGATCAGCCAGTGACGCCCAGTAGGTCGGGTTCTTGGGCATTTGGATGCGGACCCACCGGTAGGACTTCTTCGACCACGGCAGGATGTGCCCGGTGAGGTTATCCAGCACGAGATCGCCGGAGAACGTGCGCACCACGACCACGAGGTGATGCTCACCCCAGCTCGTCACGACCTCGCTGAGCAACACCGATCGCGCCGGGAAGCCCTTGGCAATCAGATCGTGGCGTTTTGTTACGGCATAGTCGTTGCAGTCGCCGCTGGTGGGATGCAGCAGCCACTTCTCGCCGCGCAGCCCCTCCAAATTGGGCTCGGGTCGGATCGCGCTGTTGACCCGCCGATTGACCTCCTGAAGCTGGGCCATGCGCTCGGCCGTGAGCTTGAGACGTCCGCCCCTGAACACGATTTGCTGCGGTCGCGGCTTACACTCGCCCTCGTACTTCAGGCAAAAGAGCGTGAATGCCATCGGCGCCAAGGTCGGCTGGTCGAACTTGATGTACTGGATGGCACCACGCAACGCCGACGGCGCACCGACAAAGGCGGCCTCGGCCTTGTGTTGAGCCGCCCCAGCCAACAGAGCGGCGGCAATCGCCAGGAACTTTAAAGTCTTGCGCATGTCGCGCTCCCCATTTCTTGTTGGGGAAACGCTACGGGACACGTCTTGAAATCCGGCTCAAAAGCCGAGCGATCCTTTAATCAAAACCGCTGCGACTCCGTCAGAAACAATTAAGAATACCGATGCGTAACTTGTTCTGCTATGAGCGACCATGCCCTCCATTCATGACGCCAGACCCGATTCGACCAGCTGATGGGCCTTTCCAAGCGTTTTCGTAAGAACGTCAAGCCGCGGCTCCCCGACGGCGTGAGGATCTATGCCATCGGCGATGTGCATGGACGTGCCGACCTGCTTCAGTCGCTCTTAACTGTCATCGACGCCGACCTTGCCCGCTCCGCTCCCGAACGAGCGATTCAGGTCTTTCTCGGCGACTACGTCGACAGGGGCCCGGACTCGCGCGCTGTGATTGATCTCCTGATCGAGCGCTCGAAGTCGCATGAGACAGTGTGCCTCAAGGGCAATCACGAGGTGTTCCTGCTCGAGGTCCTCAAGGACCCGGCGCGCCTGGAGGAATGGCGTCGCTACGGAGGCCTGCTGACCCTTGTTTCATACGGGATCAACCCGACGATGAATCCGACGCCGGAGCAGCAGATTGAATTGATCGAAGGGTTGAGGCAGGCGCTTCCGCGGGAGCATCTTTCGTTTCTTCAGCAGCTCCGCCCCTCGTTCGCGTGTGGCGACTTCTTCTTTGTGCACGCCGGCGTCAAGCCGGGCGTAGCTCTGGAACGTCAGAAGGAGGAGGATCTGCTCTGGATCCGCGAGGAATTCCTCGAGTCCGAAAGACGCTTCGGCAAATATGTCGTCCACGGCCATACCCCGGTCAGCGTCCCGGATATCCGCTCAAACCGGATCAATATCGACACCGGCGCTTACGCGACCGGCAACTTGACCTTGCTCACGATCCAGGGCGATAGTCTGCTCGCAATTTAGGACTTTTGCAGAGTTGCTGGCCAACTCCTGCGCCCTTCCACACGGGCATCGAAATTCATCATGAGCCGTATGACCTTGCTTCGCATCATTGGCGCCTGCATCGCAGTGATGTTGCTGCTTTACGCAGCATTGGGGTTTTACGGCGATCTCACGCGGTCGAACTTTCGGGCGAGCGATTTGTTCTTGGGCGAGTTTCCGCCCGAGAAGGTCAACGTAGCCGCTTCGGGCGTTCTGGCGCCCCTTTCATTCGACGGCGACTTGCTGGCGAATTATGCGGCGGCCAAAGCCGCGGATTTTCTTCACCGTCCTGCAGCCGATGTGAACAGCAGGGCCGCCGAGAACAAGGCGGCCCAGGATGCCGTTGTTGCGGCTCTGAAAGTATCGCCCATCCGGCCCGCGCTTTGGCTGACGCTCGGCACGCTGAAGACGCAGGCGGGTGAGCTGGCGACGCCTGCAGTGAAAATGTCTTACCTGGCCGGCGCGGTGCCGATCGCCGTCGCCTTCGCACGGCTCCAAACCGTCACATCGAACGCGGCAGCAGCCGACGAAGAGATCAAGCTGCTGGCGCAATCGGACGTCCGCGCGGCGCTTGCCAACCGCTCTCGCTACGAGCAGCTCCTGATCGCTGCCTACCTGCAGGCCACGCCGCAAGGCAAGTCGCTGCTTCTGGAGACCACGCAGGGGACCGATCCCAAGTTCAATCAGATTTTGCGGCGGTACTGAAGTTCGAGCGCGAGTTAGCCTGCTGGCTTGCAGTCAATTTTTCAGCGCGTCGCTTTTGGTGCGATCGGCACGAAATCCTGCTCACGGCGCGGTTGATCCGGTCGCCCCTGGTAGACGAACATGCCCTTCTTGGTCGAGACGATGTCGCCGCGCTGCAGGCTGTCGTCGTTGAGGAGGCGTTCGGTCGCGACAAGGTCCGGATCCTCCGGGACCGGTTTATAGAGCTCTGGATGGTCCCGCCGCTCGCGCGAGAGCTGCTTGGCTCGTCGCCGCGCATCTTCGATACGCTGACGCCACTCGTCACGGCTGACTTCCGGCTCGCTTGGTGGAAGATAGTCGCTGACCGAGGGCTCCGGTTCGGTCTGCGCAAAACACGAGGGCGGACTGGCGAGACCGAAGCCGATTGCACCGGCAACGGTCAGGACCACTCCGGGCAGCTGCCCAAGCCGCCTGGCATGAGCTAGAAAGGTGTGAGGTCGCGCGGTTGGCACGCTGTAACTCCAGGGCAGAGCAACAAGAACGAGCAAGGGCCGGAAACTTCTCGTCCATTCCATTCAATCTATACGTTTGCCGATTGCACGAAAGCCAAATCGCGGGCAAGCTTCGTGCTTTAGCTCGCGAGGGTATTGACCAGTGGTCCGCAACATTACTTTCCTGGTTCTGGTGATCTTTTTAGGTACTCACTCTGCAACGGCAGGCCAGATCGAATACCCGCAAGTGATCCATACGCAATACGAAGCCGTTGATCAGAAGGCCGGCGGTCACTTCATCCTGTGGTCAGAGCGGGAAAGATCTTCTATGGCCTCGACCAGAAGCTTTTCCCGGGAGCTCGGTTTGTCGACATCACTCAGGTAACCCCAAGCGTGGGCTCGATCACACTGACCTATGTCGAGGTGCGGACTGTCAGCAGCACGACGTCGGACTATTTGTACCTGGCGGGAAATGTTCGCTTTCGCGTCAGTGGAATGGCGCTCAAATCCAGCAACTTCCCCACCGGCGGCGGAATGACGCCCAACGCACAGTAGCCAGACTAACGCCTGCTCGACCCACTAGTCCGCGTTCTGTTGCCGTAATAGGGGCGCGCGCGCCCTCCACTGACCAGAGGCGGCTGAATCTGGCTCGGAATATTCCGCGTAGCCGTGCTCGGCGCGGGCTGCGAGGGATTGACGATAATTACATTTCGATCGGGGGTCGATGGATCATTGACCCCCTGGGCCCGAGCGCTGAGGGCCCACGTGCTTGCCGTCACAAGAAGCGTAAACGCGGTCAGGACTAATCGTTTCATAAGATGTCTCCCAAGCGAGAACATCGGGAGGCGATCACCGTTCCTTCACGGTTGCTTGGGTCGTCATTGCCGAGGCACGGCGATCAACTTGCCGTCTCTCCAGACCCCCTGAGCCGCCATCCCGCTCGGCAGCTTGCCCGGCGCCAGGTTTCGGGTGGCTGTGGGTCGTGAGGCGCTCTGGGCCGTTTGGGTTTTCTTCGTAGGGGTGGTCACGATACTGGTGCTCGTCAAATTGGCTTTGTCCTTGGTCCCTTGTGCAAAAGAAGGTTGCACCAGGAGAGCCACAAACGTGAGTGCTATGAAACCGTCGCGCATGATCAAAATACCGGAAAGAGGAGCTCGTCGAACTGTCACAGCTTTCTGCCCAAAAGCAAGCCCCCGAAGCTGTTCGACATGGGCTCTTGCAAGGCTGGCGATCAGAGCGGCTTTCGCCGAGATAGGATTTTGACGCGGAAAAGCCTAGCGAAACAGCCTGTTCCGGGTTACTTGATCGGCCTTGATGACCGACCCCAGCGACACCGCCGCCGGCGCGCCAAATACGCACGCGATCAAGGCCGGGTTTGTGCGTCTCCTGTCCGAGCGGATTCGCGACATATCCAGCGACCCCCGGCAGATCCGCGAAATCGTATACGAGCTGGCTCGCATCAAGCTTCTGGAACAATTAACGCATGGCGACGCACGGGAGTCCCGCGAGCTCCAGCAAGTGCTTGAGCGCGCCATCCGGGAGGTTGAGCTTTCATTTGAACGTAGCGAGCGCGACGCGCTGTCCAAAGCGCCGGAGTTGGCGCTAGACGTCGCTTCGCATCAGTCGCCACCCAGTCCCCCGGCTCCTCAGCCCGTTCCGCATCTGGCGCCCGTTCCGCCCTCGCCGCCCGTCCCGAAGCCTGCGGAAACAGGGCGCGGTTCTGTCGCACCGCCAAGCCCGCCCGACCAATCTCGGCGAAGCGGCATCCTCAACTCCCTCATCCGATTAGCCGCCATCCTGGTCGTCATTGCCGGTGCCAGCGCGGCGGTTACTTATTGGCCGCGGTTGAGGACACAATCCCTCGCATTGTGGCAGTCCGCGACGCTGTCCAAGCGCACCTCCACAAGCCCCGAGCCTCACCCCACCGGGGCTGTGACTCCATCGAGCGGTGAGAGCGTCGAACGGACACCGGATCAACCGAAGGAGCCGGTGACGCCTGCGCAACCCTCGATGCCGTTGCCAACGACCTTCGGCGTCTACGCCCTGAGCCAGGGCCAGCTCCAGGAGCTCAAGCCGGTCCCCGGGAAGATTCCGGATCGTCGTGTCGCGATCTCAGCAGCAATCACCACACCGAGCGCGACGACCCTGACAAGCGGAGATGTCAGCTTCATTGTTTTCAGGCCCGACGGTGGTGTCGATGCAACCGGGACCGAGGTTCGAGTAGTCGCAAAAGTCTCCCGAGCGATGGGCGTCGATGCAACCGGGAAAGCGGCCATGGTCTCTGCCGGCGACACCTGGGTCATCCGCAGCATGTCCTTCCCTTACAAAGTAGGTCCGGTCGAGGATCAGCCGAGAATGCTATCGCTGCAGCCGGAGCAGGACGGCTTTACGCTTTCGCCGGGTCGCTACGTCGTGGTCGTCAAAGGTATGGGCTATGACTTCACGGTGGCCGGGACGCCGACTGATCCCAACCAATGCGTCGAACGTATCAATGCAACGAACGGCGCATTCTACTCCCCCTGCCCGCCGCGACGCTAAAACGGCGCGACGCGTTCCGTTTATTTCTTGGCCTTGGCGTCTTTAGGCGCATCCGCGGGCGCATCATCGACCTTGCCGTTGTTCGCGACGCATTTGCTGAAATAATCGCGCCGCTCCTTGGCTGTCCCTGCGCTGCCGGCAGCGGGATTGCCGATTTGCTTTGGAGGAAAGGCCTTGGCCAAAGCTGCGTCGCATGCACGCGCTACTTCTACAGTGACGGCCGACGCCGTTACTGGCGCGCCAATAGCCAAAACAAATGCCAATCCCATAGACCTTTGCAAATTTCTGGAGATCACCTGGCTCGCTCCTTCAATCCGTCCGAGAACGCTGGACGGGACCATATCAAAACCGGCAGAAGAGCCAAACGGCAAAGCGGCGCCCGAATTGTCCCGTGGCAAAGCTGTTCAGCGAGAGATTATGCTTTTCGGACCGAGATATCCATCGTGCCCAAACCTGCTGCGTTTTACCAGACCGCAGGCTGCCGAGCCAAACCCTCGATCCCAACTAGCTATTGAGCTGCGGCGGCTTCAGGTTCGGAAAGCGCGTGAGCATCGCGGTCCTGATAAACCTCAGATGAGCGATGGTGTTTGCCAATTCCTTGAGCCGCCGCTGGCCGTTGGAGATGTCGGCCGCAAAGAGATCTTGATGATGGCTGTCGATCGGCTCCCGTTCGAGATATTCATCGGTGCCGTTTCCGAAGGTGACGGATGCACGCGCAAGTGCGTCATCAACGCGTCGTCCGAGGCCGACCTGCTCCCTCTCCGCATCGCGTAATGCCGTATCGATCGCGACCATGACGGCATCGATTCGAACGCGGTCCGTCTCCGCATCGCGCTCGATGGTACGGGCCTTGAAGCCTTTGTCCTCACGGCGGGAGCTGAGAAAATTGTGTGCGCGCGCTCTCAGGAACAGCTGAAACATTTGGGCCATCCCACGTTCGAGATTTGGACCGCTAACATCGGTCAGACATAGTTAACAAAGCTTGAAGCTTGTGGCTGCTCCGCCTGGCTTTGTACGATCCACGCCCGCCAGGCTCCTTCATGTTTGGAATAAAGCTCAAGCCATCGAGCTTCGTGCGCCGCGGCGGCTCCATCGCCCAGACCGATTTGAACCGTCTCTCCCGACGTGATGTCCAGCGCTTCGAACTCCGCCGTTTCCGGAAGCGACAGCCCTATCAGCACCCGTTTCCCTTGCGCATCAACGAAATACCTGCGGGGCGCGTTGTGCCTTTCAGTCATTCGAACGAGGCTCGTCCATGATCCAAGGACCTGGAAGATCTTTCAGGTGTCGATCATAGGCGCGAACGAAACCCATCAAAATAATGATGCAAATAATCGCGCCCAGCAATGCAATCAGATACGTCATTTACGCCTACCCTAACGCGGGCCCCGGAAAAATCGGGGCGGCTAAACTTCCGCCGTGAATCGAGATGTTCTAGGTGACATTGGCCAAGCTCTCAAGAATTGCGACAAGTTAACCTAACCGCACATGGTTATTCGATCATGCCACAGAGATCGCTCGGCAAACAGGCCAGGCGCGAAATACCATCATTAGGAGGGCGACCGACTTCGTCCCGCCCCTGTTGCGGGAGTATAGGGCGCATAGAGACGATATCTTGCCGATCGCTTGCGTGAGCGCCACGCCCTCGCACCATAGCCGCAAGCAAAACCGCCCGCGAAGATCGAACCCAAAACCACAATTGCCAACATTTGAACGTCCCATTTTTTCGGCGCGTTCCTCCCATTGCATTTCATCTTGTCGTTGTGACGACTTCAAGATCGGCACCGCTGAAAGTTTTGCCAGGCGATGACGAAATTTGTGCAAGGAGCTGATTGAAGTTTGGTCGTTGCCGGACAGCCGCGGGCCGGGGAATGACAAACGTCTCACTGATTGAAGTTGGATCCGGCCGGATGTTAATCGGGGTTCACGCAGTCAATGCAGCCTTCAGAACCGGCGGCCGACAATTCGGCTTCCAGCCATTCAAAGCGCGGTGACGGCCGCCGCTGATCAGCATTGACACCTCCGTGATAGTACGGAGCGACAAAGCCGGATTAGACGCGTTAAGGTTGAGCGGTTAGCTTAATCCGCGTTGTTTGTTGCGAATTCTTACTAATCACTTATCCCATCGTCTCACCGGGCTCCCCCAAGCTCGGCCCCACCCAAGCAAAGCCGTCGAGCGACATGGGTCCGCTTGGCGGCTTTGTCCTTGTCGCGACGAGAGGATGATTTCGGTTATGGCGCGCAAGCCCTGGTCGTTCAAGGAAGACCGCCGGCTGATGGAGTTGGCTAAGTCTTCGGCTTCATTGGAGGAGGCGGCGAAACAGCTCGGACGATCGCCCGATGCGATCAAGCGCATGGCCTTGCGCCTTGGTCTTTCGTTGAAAACGAAGGCGAGAAAAAAGGCCTAAGCGAGCGTGCGGCGGCTTCCGCCAACGACGTCATGATGGCCGCGGGCGCGCGATCGCCGGTTCTGACGAAGAACGAATGCGTCGTGTTGCTGATCGGACTAGAGCAAGGACCTCAAGGCAAGGTGAGGTCGCCGTCCGTCCCGAAGGCTCGACTCCGGCTACATGAAATAGATGCGCTCTAGCCCGGTTCGCCAGGGAACCGAACCAGCGCGCTCGCGTTGAGTTCAACTTCATCGCGAGGTCTGGCCGTGGCCCATCTTGCCATTTCCGTCATTCTGGTCTGGTTGGCTATCAATATCGCCTTCGTGGTCTTGCGCTTGCGGGCCACCCGGCCACAGCATGGTGGCAGCCCTCGGCAGGCTTCCATCGCGCCCTGCAATCCCGCACCCGCTTCCCTCCGCCACCGAATGGGCCGCCAGAACTTGGGAGCGGAAGGTTAAGAAGCATTTTCCGATAGGGTCCCCCGGTCCGGGGGCAGACGGGTCCCTCGCCTGCCCACCCCCAAAGGCCGTTCCACATGCCTCGCCCGCGCATTAAACCCTATCTTAGCGCGTCCTGACTAGGATCGGCCGACGCTTCCCTCTGATCCGCCGGGCCGAATGAGATTGCAGCGACCGACTTTCGTATTTGCGGCGTTCGTGCTCGCGAGCACGGCCGCGTTCGGCGTGGCTGGCCACTTTGCGGCAACTTCGTTCATTCGGTACCAGCAGGCCCACCAGCTCGACGAATTGACCGAGGTGGTTCTGCGTCGCGCCGAATTTGCGGTCGACTTTGCCGGCGCGAGCCTGGGCGAACTCGCGCGGCGCGATCTTGCCGATTGTGGGCCCGCGACGCTGCAGGCGATCCGGCTCCACGTCTACCAACGTTCCGCAATCAAGGATGTGCGCCTCGTCAACCCAGATGGCTCGGTGATCTGTTCGGCCTATTCCGAAACGCTGGAATTCGACAAGGGATGGATCGACCGCCGCGATATGCTTCCCTCGCACGACAAGAACCTTTCGCTCTTCCGTGTTGAGCAATTCGGCGGGGATGCTCTGGGCGTGCTCAAAGACATCAACGGCAATGCCGCATTGGTCGCCATTCTTGGCGTCAACGCCAGCCTGTTCGACATCATGCCCGCCGAGTTGCGCGCCCATAGCGAAGTGATCCTCGCGTTGAGCAACGGCGAGAAACTTGGCGAATTCCTGCTCGATTCCGACAAAGCCTTGCAGGCCCCGATCGATCTCGACAAAAATTCAGCTCGATTCCCACTCCATGCGACCATTCGCCTCGAACGCGGCATCCTCTCGACGTGGAACAACGAGGCTTACTGGCCGACGCTGGCCGTAGCATTTGCAATCGGCGCCCTTTTCGGCGGGCTTTTCGCGCGGAGCTGCCGCATGGAAGGGCCCGTCGCCGATCTCGACCGCGGGCTGGCCGCGAACGAATTCAAGCCGTACTACCAGCCCATCTTCGAGCTCAAGACCGGTCGGATCAAAGGCTGCGAGGTGCTGGCTCGGTGGCTCCTCAAAGACGGATCGGTCGTGCCTCCGATGAACTTCATCCCGCTCGCGGAATCCAGCGGCCGCATCCAGGTCATGACCTGGCAGATCCTGCGATCAGCGCTGTCGGATCTGCAGCCGCTGTTGAAAGCGAACAAGGATTTTAAGCTCTCCCTCAACGTCGTACCAAAGCATCTCTTGAGTGCGGGCTTCATTGAAACGCTCCGCCGCACGGTCATGGCGGCGCAAGTCTCCGCGCGCCAGATCGTCATCGAGGTGACCGAGCGCGACGAGCTCGACGACCTCGCACGCGCCGCAGCCGTGGTCAGCGAATTGCGGGACTACGGGTTTCGCGTCGCCATCGATGACGTCGGCGTCGGTCATAGCGGGCTATCCCGGCTCAAGGGCCTGGGCGCCAATACAATCAAGATCGACAAATTTTTCGTCGACACGATCACCGTGGACGCATCGACTGCCACGATCGTGGAGATGCTGGTCGCACTTGCGAAGGACCTCCAAATGACGGTGGTCGCGGAAGGCATCGAGACGGAGGAGCAGGTCCGGGCGCTTATTTCATCCGGCGTAGAGGAGGGGCAGGGCTATCTGGTCTCCGCCCCACTGCCCTTCCCTCGATTCAACGAGTTGGTCGAGTCACGCTGCTTGGCGCAGAGCGCTAAATTGCCGACCGACGCGGCGTTGGTGGCCTGAAAGGATTGAGCCGTTAACCCGGGACGGCAAACGCGCCGCGCCGCGCCCCTTGCTCAATCGGCCTTAACGATACTCTCATCTTTCAACGCGGCCTGGCTCCGGTCCGGCTATGGTCGTTCAATGCGCCGCAACCACCTTATCGCAGCCGCAGGCGTCTGCTTCGCGCTCATCGTCTATGCCACGCTTGCGAGACTGGCGGGGAGACCCGTGCTTATTGGCCATCACGACGCTTATTGGGTCGTCGTGATCGAGCGCTTCAGCGCCTACGGGTTGCTGGGATTTCTCTTGTCCTTCCTGTTGCCCGGTCGGCTCACCCTCGCATGCTCGCTTGTCGTGGCGGTCGCAATGGGGCTGGAAATCCTGCAAGCAATGACGCCCGATCGTGATCCGGGTTTCCTGGACGTGCTGCAAAAGGCAGCAGGCGGGACCGTCGGGGTCCTCCTCGCTCAAACAATCCTGGCCTTCTTACCGAGGCCGCCCTCCTGAGCAGATGCATGGCCTGCACGTCTGCATCGGGAAGTGACCGTCCTTATTTTATCATTTGTCCGCGTAGTTCACCGCCCGGGTTCGCGGCCGTATGAATGTTGGCATACCATTTCCCAGCCAGCAGGTCCGCAGCCTGAGCTTCGGTGAGCGTTGCGCTCCCCTGAATCGGGCTTTGGACCGTCTTGAACGGCAGCACGATGCCGGCGTTCTTGCCGGGCTCCACCGGGCCGTGGAAATGTGCCCCCATGGCTGGCCCGGTCAAGCCGGCGAAGCTGACTGTGTAGGTCAGGGTTTTCGCCTCCGTATCGTAAGTCGCCTCGGCCTTGCCTGTTCCAGGCGAGTTGTTCGGAGGCACTTCATTGCTGCCTTTTAAATCGGCCTGCAACTTCACGAGCTCTGCATTTGCCGTTGCGGCTGTCATGATGATCAGCGCACCCAGCATCGCCGCTCCCAACAGTGTCGCGTAGCCTCGATCGCTGTCGTTCCTCATGGCATCCTCCTGCAGGCTCTACGGCCCGCTGCGGTTAAACCCCGGCCAGCAATGAAAATTCCGGATGGAGATTTATGCCTGATTCGGAACAACTATCGCGAGAATCTCGGCTCCCACACCCGGAGCCTGACCGATTGCGCGCGGGAGCTAAGCCAAGCGGCGCTGGCCCAGGAACTGGTTCGGCGTCAGGAGTTCTGCCATCTGCCGATGGGTGGCCTGGAGCGCCTCGATGGCGCCGTCCAGATCAAAATCGGCGTCCCGGACAGAGGCGAAATATTTGGCCGTCAGCGCCAGATCGAGCTTGACGCGGGTTGCGCCGTCGCGGCTTTTGCGGCGGTCAAGTGACAAATGGATGGCCCGCATTCGTGCCTCGGCAGACGTGCAGCCGCTAAGCTCGGCGAGTTCGTCATAGGTCATCCAGATCTGTGCCATGTTTCAGTCACTCCTTTACTCGGCATCAGCTTAATTTTGGTTCTTAAAGCTTCAGTTGCCGCGATGCGCGCGCCCACCGTTTCGCAGCGATAGGGTCAATGCGAGCTAAACGAAGAAGGACGATCGTGCCGAGCCGCCGGTGGGTTGCATACAGCGAAGATCAATCTATGCTCACCAGATCGATCAACTATTGAACTGAGGCAATCGCATTGGGACAGGTCACTTCGGAAGCCCTCTCCTTGATTGATGTCGTCTCCCGTGGCGCCACGCGGCATGTCCTCGCCTTCCGCAAACGTCCCGCATGGCTGACGCTTGCGGTGCTCGTGCCGGGTGCCGATTTGGTGCTGGCCGCGGCGCATGGATGATCGTTGATTTCACCTCGAGGTAAGCAGACATGACCGACCGACCGACTGTCCTCGTTACGGGAGGCGCGGGCTATATCGGCTCGCATGCCTGTCGCGCCCTGACCGCCGCCGGCTATCAGCCCGTCGTTTATGACAATCTGTCGACAGGTCATCGCGGCTTCGTCGCCGGCCCGCTGGTAACAGGCGATCTGCTCGACGGCGGCACGCTGGCGCGCGCCTTCGCCGAGCACAAAATCACGGCGGTCATGCATTTCGCGGCGGCGAGTCTCGTCGGCGAGTCCATGACCGACCCGCAAAAGTACTACATCAACAATGTGCAGGGCACGCTGTCGCTATTGCAGGCGATGCGCAATGCGGGCTGCCATCGTATCGTGTTCTCCTCGACCGGCGCCGTCTACGGCAATGCCGATTCCAAGGAACTGCCGGAAGACTTCCCCTGCGCGCCGATCAACCCCTATGGCGCATCGAAGTGGATGATCGAGCGCATGCTCGCCGATTACCGCGCCGCTTACGGCTTCGGCGCGTTCTGCCTGCGCTATTTCAATGCCAGCGGCGCCGATCCTGCCGGCGGCATCGGCGAATTGCGTGACAATGAAACCCATCTCATTCCGCGCGCCATGATGGCATTACAGGGCCATGTCGATTTTGCCGTGTTCGGTCAGGACTACGACACGCCCGATGGCACCGCGATCCGCGACTACATCCACGTCACCGACCTCGCCGCAGCGCATGTCGCGGCGCTGAAGCTGCTGGAACAAGGGCATGCCGGCGGCAGCTTCAATCTAGGCACCGGCTCCGGCTTTTCGGTACGGGAGATCCTGACCGCCATCAGGCAGGAGACCGGGCGCGAGGTGCCCCACACCGTCAAACCGCGCCGCGCCGGCGATCCCACCTATCTGGTCGCCGATCCCTCCGCAGCGCGAAAAGCGCTGAATTTCGTGCCGCGATATTCGGATCTGCCGACTGTAATCCGCACCGCCTGGGCATGGCACCAGAGGGCTCATCCGCTTAAGCAGCCCTGACAACATCCTCGAAGTCGATCAGGCGGGATAAGACGTGGCCTTATGGTCTATTCCGTTCTGAGCCGAGCGATCCCGGCGCAAACGGATGGCGCGATCGCGAACGGCCGTCGAGCCCCTTGGGCAGCTTGTCGGCGTTGAGCTTCACGACCGCACCTCGGGCGTCAACGGCCGGCACCTCGTCCTGGCTGTAGATGAGCGTCGCCTCGAAGGTCACATCGGGGGCCTGCTCGGCCGTTCCGGAACAGGTCGCCATCGCACCGCTGCACACGCCCGAGAGCTTGACCTCGACCTCGTCGAGCCCGAACACGGTCGGCGGCCCCTCGGCATGACGCCGCGTGGTCAGAACCGCCGTGAAGCGCTGCTCGTCAATTCGGTAAGAGCCTCCATAAGTGAAGAAGCTGTCGCTGCCGGAGATTCGTCCCTCCGCCAGATGCACGACGCCCGTGCCCTGACCGCGCGGGGTCCTGAACCAGGCCGCATATTTGCCGTCTCTCAGCATGAAAACATCCACCGTAAAACTCCAACGTATTTGCAACCAACTCTGGGGCGCGACAATGACCCGCGCGGGGAGCATTCCGCCACGGTTAACGCCCTGCAAAATCAACCCGTCAATTTGACGCCGAGGCGCAGCGACGCGGGCGCACGCTTCCCGTGCGGCGGGCAAGAAAGCTGGAGCTGGACCTCGTTGCATACCGCGCTAAAAACGATCGGCGTGCCGACCTCGTTTGGCAGCACGCATATAACCGCTATCAACTCCAGCCAGCTCGTGACAGCTAGCCTGTCACGCGGGAGGAAGTGGTCGAGATCGCCGCCGGTCAGCAGGCGACGCCGTATCAGAAGACCGAGGCTACGCTCGCGCCCATCATAGATATGGAGAGCCACCCGGTTGAGGCCGTCCCAGCCGAATGAAATTATCCATCCAGCTTGCCGGCGCACTGTCTTCTCGGGTCGCCGGCTTGAACCTCTTCCTGATAGAGTGCACCAATATCAAAGAGTGATTCCGGTCACACTTGCCTGGGCGTTTCGCTGCTAAGCATCGGGCCTGGATGGGGACCGGCAAATATTGGTCGAATTGGATGAGAATTGCCATGAAAAGCCTGATCGGCGCTGTTGTCGGCACATGCTGTCTTGCTGCTCCGGCTTTGGCGGAGAGCCCGACCGCCATCGTCGAGGACGTGCAAGGCAAGGTCGACGGTGTCGCGTTCATGGATTATGTGGTGCCGGGCAAGATCATCAAGCTGGGGCCCAAGGCAACCATTACGCTCAGCTATCTCAAATCGTGCCAGCGCGAGACCATCAGCGAAGGCGTCGTCATGGTCGGCACCGAGCAGAGCACCGTGCAACTCGGCGAGGTCAAGCGGGAAAAGGTCCCCTGCGATACCAACGCGGCAAAACTGTCGGAGCGCGAGGCGAACCAGAGTGCCGCGACGACCTTCCGCACCATGCGGTCGGACGCCAAGGGCAGCGCTCCGGCCAAGCTGCCGACGCTCTACGGTGTCGCGCCGTTGGTGCAGGCCAAGAGCGGCAGCACCCTGGTGATCGAGCGCACCGATGGCAAGGAGCCCACGATCAGCGTGCCGCTCAAGAGCGAGACCATGGTCGGAGGCAAGTTCTATGACTTCGCCAAGGCTGGGAAGTCGCTGACGCCGGGCGGCAGCTATCTCGCCATCCTCGGCACCAAGCGTTACGCCTTCCAGGTCGATCCCAGCGCCACGTCGTCGCCGACGCCGATCGTGGGACGCCTGCTGCGGCTCGAATAGGCAGCTAGCGACGGGGCGATGCGGCGGATCGGCAGACGGGACATCGTTGCAGCGATCCTGATTGCGCTTCTTGCAGGCGCCGTCGTCACGTCTCCACCGTTCCAGACGCTGCAGGGCCTGTCGCTCGACATCCTCACGGCACTGCGCGGCAAGCTCGTCGGCGACCACCGCGATCCCGCGACATCACCGGTCGTCGTCGTGGCCATCGACGGCGAGACCTACGACACTCCGCCGTTTCAGGGGTCGCCGACGCTGACCTGGACGCGCGAGATCGGCCGGGTGCTCGGCAGCATTGCCGACGGCGGCGCCAAGGTGATCGGTTTCGATGTCATCTTTCCGAGCTCGATCGAGCGGTCGGAGATTCCCTTTGGCGATGCGCCGCTTGGCGCGCGATTGAAGGGATTCGACCGAGACTATCTCATCGCCTTGCGGAAACTCTCTAGTGACGGCAAGCTGGTGCTGGGCGAGGTCCTCAGCAGCGATCATCCGGACCGCGCACAGCAATTGGCTGTGGGGAATAACGTCCGCGGCCTCAACGTCTATACCGACACCGACCATGTAATCCGGCGAATGCCGCTGAGTTTTCCTGTCGGCGACATGCCAGCTCCCGCAATGGCCGTCGAACTCGCCACCCGCGCGCTCGGCGCAAAACCGCAGACCGCGCCTTCTGGCGTGACTGCTTTGTCCGGGTATACGATCCCGAGCGCGGTGCCGAACACGCTAACGCTCAATTTCCGAGGACTCGGCCGCGACGTGCCGACATATTCGTTCGCAGACCTGCACGCCTGCGTCGAGAAGAACGACCGCGACTTCTTCCGCCGCGCCTTCGGTGGCAAGATTGTGGTGCTCGGCACGATCCTCAATGTCGATGACCGCAAGATCACCTCGATGCGTCTTTCCGGCGGCTATGACGGAACGCCGGCCGCAAGATGCGCCCTGCCCGCACCGGCAACCACTGAACAAAAAGCCCGCAGCGACATCGCCGGTGTCTTCGTGCATGCCAACGCGGTGCGAAATCTGATCGAACGCGATGCGGTGACCGAGCTCGGCTTTCCACTGCGGAGCATTCTCACGATCGTGTTCGCAGCGATCGTGGCCTGCGCGGCCTGCGTGCTCGCACCGGGTGGCGCACTAATCGCCTGGTTCGTCCTCACCGCCGTTTACGCCGCTGCAGCCGTCGCCGCTTTCGTACACGCGTTGGCGCTACCATTGGTCGAGCCCGCGCTCGCGAGCCTTGCCGCGCTCGCGATGATGATTGGCTACCGTTTCATGCTGGCCGATCGCGACGAGCGTTTCCTGCGCAGGAGCTTTGCGTTCTATCTCGCCCCCGAAGTGATCGACACTATGGTTGCGTCCGGCAAGATGCCGGTGCTCGGCGGCGAAATGCGCAACGTCACCATGTTCTTCTCCGACCTGAGTGGCTTTTCCTCCATCGCCGAGACGATGACGCCGGGCGAACTGGTGACGCTGATGAACGAATATCTGTCGGCCATGACCGACATCATCGAGAGCCATGGCGGCTATGTCGACAAATATATCGGCGATTCCATTGTCGCCATGTTCGGCGCGCCCGCCGACGATCCCGCGCATGCGCGCCACGCCGTCCATGCCGCGCTGAAATGTCACGCAAAGCTGGCGGAGCTCAACGCCGGCAGCGCCGCTTTCGCCGGCCGCGGCCTGTCGCACCGCATCGGGCTCAACAGCGGCGAGGCTGTCGTCGGCAATATCGGCTCCCGCCGCCGCTTCAACTACACCGTGATGAGCGACACCGTGAACGTCGCCTCGCGGCTCGAAGGCGCCAACAAATATTATGGCACCGCAATCATGGCTTCAGAAACGACTGTCGCGCAGACAGGCAATACTTTCACCTGGCGCGAGCTCGACGCCATCAAAGTGATAGGACGCGGCGAGGCGATCAAGGTGTTCGAGCCCCTCGCGGAGAAGGGCACGGAGAGTGCCGGGCAGACGAAGGTTGCCGCCGCGTATGCGGAAGGGCTGGCGTGCTGGCGGGCAAGGGAGTTTGCGAAGGCGGCTGATGCGTTCGGGCGAATGGCGGAAATGGATCCGGCGTCAGCGCTTTTTGGCAAGCGCGCGACTGCGCTCGCTACAAATCCACCGGGGTCGGATTGGACGCCGGTGAACATCCTAGAAGGAAAGTAGCGCAGCGTCCCACCGCTTTTCGGGTCCACTCCCCGCTAGAACGGCAACCCCACGTAATTCTCCGCCAGCAGACGCTGCGCCGTCTCGGACGACAGCAGATATTCCAGCTCCGTCTGCTGAAGCCTCTCTTCATACTCGGAACGGTCGGGGAAGCGATGCAGCAGCATCGTCATCCACCACGAAAAGCGTTGCGCCTTCCAGATCCGCGCCAGCGCCTTGGCGGAATAGCCCTGGAGCCCGGAATCATCGCCGTTCTGATAATGCGCGAGCATGGCGTGGTAGAGATAATAGATGTCGGAGCCGGCGCTGTTCAGCCCGCGCGCGCCGGTCGGCGGCACGATGTGGGCGGCATCGCCGGCGAGAAACAGGCGGCCGTAGCTCATCGGCTCGGCGACGAAGCTGCGCAACGGCGCGATGCTCTTCTCGATGGACGACCCAGTGATCAGGCGATCGCCGACCTCGTGCGGCAAACGGCGCTTCAGCTCGGCCCAGAACGCATCGTCGCTCCAGTCCTCCACCTTGTCGGTGAGCGGCACCTGGACGTAGTAGCGGCTCAGCACTTGCGACCGCAAGGAACACAGCGCGAAGCCGCGCTCGTGCTTCACATAGATCAGCTCCGGCGACACCGGTTTCGTGCGCGACAGCACGCCGAGCCAACCGAACGGATAGATCTTCTCGTATTCCCGCAGCACGTCCTTCGGGATCGACTTCCTGCTGACGCCGTGAAAGCCGTCAGCGCCGACGATATAGTCGCAATCGACTCGGACGGTTTCGGCATTCGAACGATAGGTCACGTACGGCTGGTCCGAGGTCAGGTCATGCGGCGTCACGTCCTCGGCATTGTGCACGACGTTGCCGCCAAGGCGGTCGCGCGCCTCGTAGAGGTCGCGCGTCAGCTCGGTCTGGCCGTAGACCAGCACCGAATTGCCGCCGGAATGCTTGTGGAGGTCGATCTGGGAGAGCACCCCGTCATGGGCGATCTCGAATCCCTTGTGGATCTCGCCCTCGCGGTCCATCCGCTCGCCGCACTGTGCCTCGCGCATCAGCCTGGCGAAGCCGTGCTCGAGCACGCCGGCGCGGATCCGGGCAAGCACGTGGTCGCGGCTGTACTTTTCCAGCACGACCGTGTCGATGCCCTTGAGGTGCAGGAGCTGGGACAACAGCAGCCCGGACGGCCCGCCGCCGATGATACAGACCTGGACTTTCATTTTTGCGTCCTCCTCGGCACTTTCTTGCAGATTCAGCGCCGCTGACGGATGGAGGCTTTCGTCTTTGTCTTGTACTATTCGAACATGAGAAACCCAGCCCCCGCCCCGGCAATCCGGGTCTACAATTTGTTCGGCGAATCCGGTGATCTGCCCGATGTCGTGCATTGCGAGACGATAGCGTCGCGCTCGGTGCTGCACGATTGGACGCTCGCCGTGCACCGCCATGCCCGGCTGCACCAGGTGCTGCTGATCGAGCGCGGCGGCGGCGAAGCGACGCTCGACGGGCGCGTGGTGCAGCTGAAGCCGATGCAAATCGTCAACGTGCCCGTCGGCCACGTCCACGGCTTCCGTTTCGTGCCTGATACCCAGGGCTGGGTGCTGACCATCGCCGCGGAAATATTGGACGAAGCGCTGCTCGCCTCCGAAGGGCTGCGAGGTGCCTTGTCGCGCTCGGCCGTGATACGCGGCACGCCGCAGATTCGGACCACCATGAAGCAGATCTTTGCCGAACACGCCGCGCGCGATTTCGGCCGAGCGCATGTGCTGCGTGCACTTTCGGCGGCCATGATCGGGCTGGTGGCCCGCGCGCTCACCGGCGAGAGCGGTGGCAACGGCACGGCTGAAAGCGGACTATTCCGCCGCTTCGAGGCGCTGCTGGAACAGCATCATCTGGAACGCTGGAGCGTTGCGGACTATGCGAGCGCGCTGTCGATCACGCCGACCCATCTCAACCGTGTGACCCGGGCAGCAACCGGCGACACCGCCTCGCACCTGATCCTCAACCGGCTGATCCGCGAGGCGCGGCGCAACCTCGTCTACACCAATTTACCGGTCTCGACGATCGCCTATGCGCTTGGCTTCGAGGACCCCGCCTATTTCAGCCGGGTCTACGCCGCCGCCACGGGCGTGTCACCGCGGGCCTTTCGTGCCCAGCTTCATGGCGATGAAGGCTGACACACCGGCCGATCGATCAGCCGCGCCTGTGGTCGAAGGCCACGCTGGGAACCGCAATGGCCCTTGTTGCCAGCGCTGCCACTTAACCTTCGTATATGGGGCCCTATCCTTTGGATAGGCGCCCTTTACCTCAGTACAATTGAGTAGGGAATGCGCGCGCCTTAGCCTGGCTGCATTCGGCGCCCTGGCGCCGGTGGCATTGTATCCTCCCTAACCTGGGCGCAAGACGGCCGCCCCTGTCCGGTCGTCTGCGCTGCTTTTTCGGCAAGCCATCGGTGCCTTCAATGTTTTTCCGGCCGACACACCGCCCCCGGCGGTTGGACCGGCCACCTTTCGCGTACAACTGGAGATTTGTGCATAATGTCTTCGATTGAGAAGATCGCACTCTTTATCGATGGCTCCAATCTCCATGCCACCTCCAAGGCGCTCGGCTTCGACATCGACTACAGGCGACTGCTCGGCGAATTCCAAAGCCGAGGTGCGCTGTTGCGGGCCTTCTACTACACGACCGTCGTCGAGGATCAGGAGTATTCGTCAATCCGTCCGTTGATCGATTGGCTCGACTATAACGGATACACCGTCGTCACGAAACTCACGAAGGAATTCGTCGACGCCATCACCGGCCGCCGCAAAGTGAAGGGCAGCATGGATGTCGACCTCGCCGTAAATGCGATGGAGCTCGCCGAGCACGTCGATCAGATCGTGTTGTTCTCGGGCGATGGGAATTTTCGTTCGCTGGTGGAAGCCCTGCAACGCCTCGGTGTCCGCGTGACGGTCGTCTCCACACTCTCCACTCAGCCGGCCATGGTCGCTGACGAGCTGCGCCGACAGGCGGACATATTCATCGATTTGGCAGAACTGAAACCAAAAGTGGGGCGCGATCCGGCGAATAGGCCGGGATCGCGCGAGATGCGTCAGTCACCGCAATTCCACGCGCGCGTAGCGATCGATCGCAGTGACCAGGTGGAGTGAACCTTCGGGCGGCGGCTCTCAGACGTCGAAGAACATCGTCTCCTCCGGCCCCTGCAAATTGATCGTGAAAGCATACACGATCTTGGCGCCACGCTCGCTGCGCTTTGCGATCAACGTCGAACGTCGCACCGGCTGCTCGATCAGGCTGAGCACGGGGTCGGCGGCGTTCGCAGTCTCTTCATCGGAGAAATACAGCCGGGTGTTGAGCCCGATATTGATGCCACGCGCGACGATCCAGATGTTGACGTAAGGCGCGCATTTGCGGCCCGCCTTGTCGGTGATGGCCCCGGGCTTGATGGTCTCGAACGTCACCAGCCCGCTCTCGAAGTCGGAGCCGGCGCGGCCCCAGCCACGAAATTCCTCGTCGAGCGCGCCGGTCGACCGATCGGCCGGATGGTTGTAGCGGCCGGCCGCGTTCGCCTGCCAGATCTCCAACAGCACGTCACGCAGCGGCGTGCCGCTGCCGTCGAACACCTTGCCCTCCAGCGTGATGCGTTCGCCTTGCGTGTTCGGCGTCACCAGCACGTTGGAAAAGTTCTTCTCGAAGATGTCGAAGCCGGCCATCGCCGGGATCAGGCCGATATGGACGTAGGGCCCAGCGGTCTGCGAGGCGGTTTCCTTGAGGTAGTTGAGCGGCTGCGGCATGGACCTAGTTCCCTGCGGTGCGATTTTCAAAGTAAGTGGAGCGCTGGCCGCGCAAGACGATGTCGAAGCGGTAGGCGAGCGAGTCGAACGGGGTCGATGCGTTGAGGTCGAGCGGCGCGATGAGGCGCTCCAGCGCATCCTTGTCCGGGATCGTCGTCAGGATTGGGCAGACCGGGATCAGGGGATCGCCCTCAAAGTACATCTGGGTGATCAGACGCTGTGCAAAGCCCGAGCCGAACACCGAGAAGTGGATGTGAGCGGGACGCCAGCTGTTGACGTAGTTGCGCCAGGGATAGGGTCCCGGCTTCACGGTGCGGAAATAATAGTAGCCGCTGTCGTCGGTCAGCGCGCGGCCGCAACCGCCGAAATTCGGATCGATCGGCGCCAGATACGTGTCCCTCTTGTGCCGGTAGCGGCCGCCGGCATTGGCTTGCCAGAACTCGACCAGCGTGTTCGGCACGCCGCGGCCGGTCTCATCCAGCACGCGGCCGTGGACGATGATGCGTTCGCCGACGGGATCGCCGTCCTTGGCGTAGTTGCGGATCAAATCATTGTCGAGCGGGCCGAGATCGTTGTGCCCGAACACCGGCCCCGTGATCTCCGAGACCGAGTTCTCAAGCGACAGCAACGCCTGGCGCGGCGAGCGCAGCACCGAGGATTTGTAGCCCGGCGCGTGCGCCGGCGGATGCATGGAACGGTCGCGCTGGAAGAAGCCGCCGTCACCGAGCGGCGGCGTGAACGGCTCGGGACGGTTGGGGCGGGATTCCCGCAAGGCTGGCGCCTGGGCATGCATCGGCGTTGTCTCTCCCTCTGGCGCTCCCGTTGGGGCGCACGGCTTATCGGGAGATGATGGCGCCGGCTATTCTCAAGATAAATAGATCGATTATAATGCATTCCATGAATAAAATCGATCATTTGGCGCTCGATGGCCACGCGCTTGAGCTGTTCCTGGCCGTGTTGGAAGAAGGTTCGGTGACGGCGGCCGCAACGCGGCTCGGCCTGACGCAATCCGCGGTCAGCCACGCCCTGAACAAGCTGCGGCGGATCGTCGGCGATCCGCTGTTTGCCAAATCCGGCCGCGGCATTGTGGCCACAGCGCACGCCCAGGCCCTGGCGGCAAAGGCGCGAGCGCTGATCGACGAGATGCGCAGCTTTGCCGGCGGCGTCACGTTCGAGCCGGCGAGCGCGCAGCTTTCGCTGACAATCGCCGCCAATGACTTCCAGCGCGACCTGCTGCTGCCGCGATTCTTCGATCATGTCGCAGCGCAAGTGACGAGCCTGAACCTGCGCGTGATCCCCTCGCAGTCGCCCTCGCCGGCGATGCTGCGCGAAAACCGCTGCGATCTGCTGATCACGCCGCTGCCGCCATCCGGCGTGGACATCGTGCAGAAGCGCCTGCTGCAAGACCATTACGTTTGTTACTACGACCCCAAAGCGCGCGCGACGCCGGCTACGCGCGGCGCCTATCTCGCGGCGCGTCACGTCACGGTGGTCTACACTGACAATGAGCGGCTCGACTTCGATCGCCGGCTTGCAGCCAACGGCTTCCACCGCGACATCGCGATCTCCGTGCCGAGCTTCTCCGGCGTGCCGTCCTTCCTGCGTGGCTCGCAAATGCTGGCGAGCATGCCGAGCCTGCTGGCGACCGGCGTGATGCATGGCTTCGCCCAGGTGCGGATTCCGCTGGCCTCGCGCACGCGAACCCTGGCTGAGTTGCCGATGTTCATGGTCTGGCACCAGCGCTATCAGAAGGACCCGGCGCATCGCTGGATCAGAAGCCAACTCGAGACCGTGGCGGCGACGGCCTCGCACCCCGCCCCCGCGAAAACCTGATCCCCGTCAAACCCACTGGTTGCGCCGCGGCCGCCACGCTAGAATTCCCCCATGACAGTGACCGACATTGCGAGCCGGACTTACAATCACAGCTGGCGGCTGGATCCCATCATCCGCAGCCTGCTTGATACCGACTTCTACAAGCTATTGATGTTGCAAATGATTCGGGAAGCTTACCCGAATCAGCAGGTGACATTCTCGGTCATCAACCGATCGCGCCATGTCCGGCTCGCCGAAATCATCGACGAGGGCGAGCTGCGCGCCCAGCTCGACCACGCCCGCACCATCCGCTTCACCAAGAAAGAGCTGATCTGGCTTGCCGGTAACACTTTCTACGGCAAGACCCACATGTTCTCGGCGGACTTCATCCGCTGGCTCGCCGAATTCCGGCTGCCCGAATACGAGCTGCGCAAGGTCGAAGGCCAGTACGAGCTGCACTTCCACGGGCCGTGGAGCCATACCACGATGTGGGAAATTCCTGCGCTCGCCATCCTCAACGAATTGCGCTCGCGGGCGGCGATGAAGGGCCGCGGCCGCTTCGAGCTCGACGTGCTCTATGCCCGCGCGAAGGCCAAGCTGTGGACCAAGGTGGAACGCCTGCGCAAGCTGGATGGCCTCCGGCTCTCCGATTTCGGCACCCGTCGCCGCCATGGCTTCCTCTGGCAGCGCTGGTGCGTGGAGGCCGTGAAGGAAGGCCTGGGCCCGTCCTTCATCGGCACCTCCAACGTGCTACTCGCGATGGACAATGATCTCGAAGCCATCGGCACCAACGCCCATGAACTGCCGATGGTCGCGGCTGCGCTGGCCAAGGACGACGAGGAATTGCGCTGGGCGCCCTATCGCATCCTCGACCAGTGGCGCCAGACCTATGGCGGCAACCTCCTGATTGCGCTGCCCGACGCTTTTGGCACCAAGGCTTTCCTGCGCGATGCGCCGGAATGGGTTGCCGACTGGACCGGCTTCCGCCCCGACAGCGCGCCGCCGATTCAAGCCGGCGAGGAGATCATGAAATGGTGGGAGCAGAAGGGCCGCAATCCCAGGGACAAGCTGCTGGTGTTCTCCGACGCGATGGACGTGGGCTCGATCGAGGAGACCTACCACCACTTCGTCGGCCGGGTGCGGCTCTCCTTCGGCTGGGGCACCAATCTCACCAATGATTTCGTCGGCTGCACGCCGGACGGCTCGTTCAACCTCGATCCGATCTCGCTGGTCTGCAAGGTGTCGTCGGTCGACGGACGTCCGGCCGTCAAGCTTTCCGACAATCCCGAGAAGGCGACCGGCCTGCCTTCGGAGATCGAGCGCTATTTGCGCGTCTTCGGCGACGCCGGCCGCGTGCGCAAGCCGGTGCTGGTCTAGCGCCAGAGCAATCTCTCTCCATCAAGTAAACCATCTGGGGCAAATGCGCGACATCGGCTCGCCGATGCCGCGTCAGTTCCGGTTCGACGGCATTTGCGACGATCTGCAAGCATCCACTTCACAACGCCTTCACCCTGCGACGCAGTCTCCTGGCATTTTCAAGTCGAGTTAAGCACCTTTCGCGCGTAATCCGCGTTATGAGCGGATCGCTCCGCTGGGGTCGTTGAGCGACTTGGGGAACGCAAAGTGTTTCGCAGAACAGCGCCGTCAACGAAGGGACGAAGCTTCCTTCATGTCATCAAGCTCGTTTCGCCTTTCGTCACGGTCGTTCTGCTGCAGGCGGCGATCGCCGGATTCAGCCTGGAGGTGATGTCCTCGGTCCGCGCCTATGTCGCGGGCGAAGCGTTGTGGTCGCGCTCGCAGAAGAACGCCGTCTATTTCCTCAATCTCTATCTGCATTCGGGCGACGCCAGCCAGTTTGCGCAATATCAGATCTCGCTGGCCGTTCCCATCGGCGACGAGTTCGCGCGCTGGGCGCTCGAGCGCGATCCGGTCGACGTCGAGGCCGCCCGCATCGGCTTCCTGCAAGGCGGCAACCATCCCGATGACGTGCCGGGACTGATCTGGCTGTTTCGCTACTTCAAACAGGTCAGCTTTCTCAAGGAAGCGATCAGCGAGTGGGCTGCCACCGACCCCATGCTGCTGGAGCTGAGCGTTTTCGGCGAGGTCATCCGGTCAGAGTTGAAGAGCGGACCGGTTCAGGACGGCAACCGCCTGCAATTATTGTCGTCGCGGCTTTCGGAGCTCAACACTCAGTTCACGGTGCACGCCAAGCGGTTCTCCACCGTTCTCGGCGAAGGCTCGCGCGCCATCAAGATGACGCTGACTGGCGTCAATATCGTCACAGCCATGACGCTGATCCTGCTCCTGATCTGGCACACGCGGCGATTGGTGCTGCAACGACAGGCGTTTGAGGATGCCCTGCATGCCGAGAAGGAGCGCCTAGTCTGGCAGGCGTCGCACGACTGGCTGACCGGCTTGTCCAACCGGCGCGCGTTCGAGGCCCGCCTGCAAAGCGAGTTGGACGACACCGCGGCGGGTTCGCTGGGCCTGGTCCTGCTCGATCTCGACCAATTCAAGGACGTCAACGACAGCTGCGGTCATCTCGCCGGCGACCGCCTGCTCTGCCAGATCTCGCGTCTCCTGCAACAGGAACGACGGCCGCATGACCTGGTGGCCCGGCTTGGCGGTGACGAATTCGGCCTAATCCTTCCACAAAGCACGCCGTACGACGCCGTGGATATCGCCGAACGGCTGCGCCGGTCGCTCGAGCTATCCGTCTTCGCGTGGGACGATCGTTGCTTTGCAGTGACCGCCAGCATCGGCGTTGCCTGCATCACCGACGGCAACACCACGCTCGAGGACGCGATGCGGCGCGCGGATGCCGCCTGCTATCGCGCCAAGGAGAACGGACGCAACCGTGTTCAGGTCGACAACGGGACGACGGACGTCGTCGTCGTCACCTCGCGGCACCGCAAGGCCGCCAGCGCGTAGCAGCGCTCCACACTTTATCGTACTGGCACAATCCCGAGCCCTGCGAGATGCGCATCCAGAAACTGATCGACCTGCTGGCGCAGCATCTGCGGCGGCACGGCTACCATGCGTTCTTCGAGGCCGAGCGAGATGATCCCGTGCACGGCGGAAAACAGGGTGCGTGACAGCAGCGCGATCTGCACGTCGTCTGCATTCGGAAGCAGCCGCACCAGGGGTGGATGCATCAGCGCGAAGGCGTCCATCACCATCTGAAGGATGTCATCGGGGTAAGGGCGGTCGTCCTCCATCCGATGTTCGAACAGCGAGCGCAGCAGATTGGCGTGCTCCGCAAAAAATTCGAGGTAGGTCGCGGCCAGCCCGTAGAGCTGGCGAACGGGATCCTCGGCGGGAACCTGGCCCAGCCGCACCGTCAGCTCCTTAACGGTCTCCCGATTCACGGTCAGGATCACCCCGTCGAAGTCGCCGAACTCGTTGTAGACGCTCCCAACCGAGCAGCCTGCGGCGTCCGCAACATCCCGGACTTTCAACGATTTCAGCCCCTTAGTCGCGATAATGCTGCGAGCGATCTCCACGATCTGCTGCCGCCGGCGAGATTTTTTTCGGTCTCGCAACGATTCGTCTTGAACATTGTTCATTTTCAAGGTACTCATTTGAACAATGTTCAAATTAACCTGGAGATCTGCAAAATGCAAACCCTCGCTGTTGATATCGCCTCCACCTTCGTCGATGACGCCACAGCTCTCGTGACCGGATTTGGCCGCGCCTTCCTGCGGTTCGCGACGGGGCCGATCGATCGCATTGCAAATGCCTGCGACATTGCCGGCGTCCTGACCGAGCGCCGCGTGACCTTCCCGATGTGGCGGGCCAACCGCGACCGCGCCCGTCATGAGGGCCGCCGCATTAGCCTGCTCGGCCGCCTCTCGCCCTTTCGCCGCCTTGCCCACCTGACCTGAGGCGCGCACGCCTCCTTGCCGGGGCGTGATAGAGCCGCGACCAGCCATTTGCGAACCAAACGTCGCCACGCGGAGACCAACAGGATCGGAAGGTAAAGGCGCAGAGCAGGCCGGGGCGATCGTTCGTCAACCCGCAAATGCCCGTCGCATCTCCTCGGGTCCCGACGCCCATCCGACAATGAAACAACCTCAGACAGCGTTTCCAAAACAGGACTAGTCATGATCAGGGATTTGATGTCGTCACGCCGCTTCGCGCCGCTGTTCTGGGCGCAATTCTTCTCGGCGCTGAACGACAACGTGCTCAAGAACGCACTCGTCATCATCCTGCTTTACACTGCCGCGACCGGCCACGGTGATGCGCTGGTGACGGTCGCGGGCGCGGTGTTCATCTTCCCCTATTTCATCCTGTCCGGGCTCGGCGGCCAGCTCGCCGACAAATACGTCAAATCCGTCGTCGCAAGGCGGCTCAAATTCGCCGAGATCTTTGCCGCTGGCTTTGCCGCGGCCGGCTTCTTCCTGCACTCGGTGCCGCTGCTGTTCGCAGCGCTCGCACTGTTCGGCGTCATCGCCGCGCTGTTCGGACCCGTGAAATACGCGATGCTGCCGGACCAGCTCGAGCTCGGCGAGCTCGCGACCGGCAACGCGCTGGTCGAAGGCGCGACCTTCATGGCCATCCTGCTCGGCACCGTTGCCGGTGGCCAGTTCGTGGCCGGCTCCGCGCATATGGGCTGGGTCGCATCGGTCGTGGTCGTGCTGGCCCTGCTGTCCTGGGCCTTCGCCTCCCGCATTCCCGCGACGACGCCGTCTGCACCCGATCTGCCGGTCAATCGAAATCCCTGGACCTCGACGCTCGGCCTGTTGAAGACGTTGCACGCCGATCACCGGCTGTGGGACGGCACCGTGATCGTGTCCTGGTTCTGGCTGGTGGGCGCCATCGTGCTCTCGCTGCTACCGGCGCTGGTCAAGGAAGTCATCGGTGGCACCGAGGGCGTGGTGACGTTGTGTCTCGCGATCTTCGCAATCGGCATTGCCATCGGCTCGCTGTTCGCCGCGAATCTGAGCCACGTTCGCCCGAACCTCGCGCTGGTGCCGATCGGCGCCATCATGATGGGGTTTGCCGGCCTCGACCTCGCTTGGGCGATCGGCGTGACCACCAAGGGGCAGGACATCACAGCGGGCGACTTCGCAACCTCGTTCGCGGGATTGCGCATGCTGGTCGATTTCGTTGCCTTCGCATTCGGCGGCGGGCTGTTCGTCGTGCCGTCCTTCGCCGCCGTCCAGGCCTGGTCCGCCCCCTCCGAGCGCGCCCGCATTATCGCCGCCGGCAACGTGCTGCAGGCCGCCTTCATGGTGGCCGGCTCGCTGTTCGTCGCGCTGTTGCAGGCCGGCGGATTGCACATCGGCTGGATCTTCTTTGGCCTCGGCGTCATCAGCTTCGGCGCAGTCTGGTTCGTGCTGACCAAGTGGGGCAAGGAAGGCGTGCGCGACTTTGGCGGGCTGCTGTTCCGCGCGCTGTTCCGCACCGAGGTCCGCGGGCGGGAGAACCTGCCGCCTGCTGGCACGCGCATGCTGATCGCGCCCAATCATGTCAGCCTGATCGACGGCCCGCTCCTGCACGCCGTGCTCCCGATCGACGCGAGCTTCGCGGTTGATACCGGCATCGCCAAGGCCTGGTGGGCCAAGCCGTTCCTGCGGGTGGTCAAGCACTACACCATGGACCCCACCAAGCCGCTGGCGGCGCGCGACCTCATCAAGCTCGTCGCCGCCGGAGAGCCGGTGGTGATTTTCCCGGAAGGACGCATCACTGTTTCCGGCTCGCTGATGAAGGTCTATGACGGCACCGCGATGATCGCGGACAAGGCCGACGCAGTCGTCGTCCCGGTCCGCATCGAAGGCGCCCAGCGCTCGCATCTCAGCTATCTCAACGGCAGCCAGATCAAGCGCTCGTGGTTTCCGCGGGTGACCGTCACCATCCTGCCGCCAGTCAAGCTTCCGGTCGATCCGTCGCTCAAGGGCAAGGCGCGCCGCAACGCCGCGGGCGCAGCACTTCAGGACGTGATGATCGACGCCATGGTGAAGAACGCCATGCTCGATCACACCCTGTTCGAGGCGCTCGGACACGCCTATCGCGACCGCGACACCGGCAAGGTCATCGTCGAGGACGCGCTCGGTACCAAGCTGACCTATCGCAAGCTGATCCTGGGCGCGCAGGTCTTGAGCCGGAAGCTGGAGAACGGCACCGCTATCGGTGAGAATGTCGGTGTGCTGCTGCCGAATTCCGCTGGCGTCGCCGTCGTCTTCATGGCGCTGCAAAACATCGGCCGGGTGCCGGCAATGCTCAACTTCTCGGCGGGCCCGGTCAACGTGCTTGCCGCCATGAAAGCCGCGCAGGTCAAAACCGTGCTGACGTCGAAAGCTTTCATCGAGAAGGGCAAGCTCGACAAGCTGATGGCGGCGATCTCCGCGGAAGTTCGCGTGGTCTACCTCGAGGACGTCCGTGCTTCGATCGGCACGGCCGACAAGATCAAGGGCCTGCTCGCCGGCACCGCGCCCCGCGTCGCCCGCCAGGCGAGCGATCCGGCGGTCGTGCTGTTCACGTCGGGCTCGGAAGGCACGCCCAAGGGCGTTGTGCTGTCCCACCGCAATATCCTTGCGAACGCCGCACAGGCGCTGGCGCGGGTCGATGCCAACGCCAATGATAAGGTGTTCAACGTGCTGCCGGTGTTCCACTCCTTCGGGCTGACCGGTGGAATGATGATGCCGCTGCTCGCGGGCATTCCGATCTACATGTACCCCTCGCCGCTGCACTACCGGATCGTGCCCGAGCTGATCTACCAGACCGGAGCCACGATCCTGTTCGGCACCGACACATTCCTCACGGGCTATGCACGCTCGGCCCATGCCTACGACTTCCGCACCTTGCGCCTGGTGATCGCCGGCGCGGAGGCGGTCAAGGATCGCACCCGGCAGGTCTTCATGGAGCGTTACGGCATCCGCATCCTCGAAGGCTATGGCGTCACCGAGACGGCACCGGTGCTGGCGATGAACACGCCGATGGCCAATCGTCCAGGCACGGTCGGCCGCCTGTCGCCGCTGATGGAAAGCCGCCTCGACCCGGTCCCCGGCATCGAGGAAGGCGGACGCCTGTCGGTGCGCGGACCCAACGTAATGCTCGGATACTTGCGGGCCGAAAATCCCGGCGTGCTCGAGCCGCTCGCCGACGGCTGGCACGACACCGGCGACATCGTGGCGATCGACCCGGCCGGCTTCATCACCATCAAGGGTCGCGCCAAGCGCTTTGCCAAGATCGCCGGCGAAATGGTCTCGCTGTCGGCGGTCGAGAACATCGCGACAACGCTGTGGCCGCAGGCCGGTTCAGTCGCCGTGTCGATCCCGGACCAGCGAAAGGGCGAGCGCATCGTGTTGCTGACGACGGAGAAGAACGCCGAGCGCAGCGCCATGCAAGGCCACGCCAAGGCGATCGGCGCGTCCGAGCTGACCGTTCCCGCTGCGATCATGGTGGTCGACAAGGTGCCACTGCTCGGGACCGGCAAGACCGACTACGTCACGGCAACGACGATGGCCCGCGAGCAGGCGTCTGGACCAGAGCGCGAGGTGGCATAAGAGAGATGCACGAGGCGCCTCAATCAGGCGAGGCGCGGTGCCCCGATCGGCCGCTTCCGCGCCGCCTGAATCTCAAGAACCGGCTTCTCCGCGTCGCTCCTGCGCATAACGCACCAGCGCCGCGAAGCGATAGATGCCGTGCACGAACTTGCCGTAGGGCATGGTGATGAACAGCGCGAACACTGCACCTAAATGGAGTGCCAGCAGCGGTCCCATGGCGGCAGTCTCCCGCAGAATCAGAAGCAGCATGCCGGTGAACCCGGTCAGGAACAGCATGGCGATGAAGCCGACATCCATGCCGTAGCGCTGCTCGTCGAGCAGCGCCGGATCACGCCGCATCTTGGCGACGAACAGGCCGATCGGCCCGATGATCAGGCCGATGCCGCCGAGCGTGCCGAGAACCACCGGCAGATCCCACCACGGATACGGCGCCTCGCGGCCGAGCAGATAGTGATACAGCGTTGCGGCCGAGGTCGCGGCGAAGCAGAGCAGGAAGCCGTAGAAGGTCAGGTGATGGAAAAGCTTGCGCCGGTCGGTCGGCTTGTCATCCTCATTGTAGCAGCCGACGCCGCCACCATGGAGGTAGCGCAGCTCACCAGCGTCGCGCATCGCCTGAAAGATCGAGCCGCCGTCCGCACGGCCGCCGATCGGCGGGCCGATATCCCGCCAGAAGGCACGCACGCTCATCACCAGCGCGAAAATCGCATAAAGGAAGGCGGCGCTGAACAACGCTGCCATCGCGTTGTGCGGCATCAACTTGTAGAACGCGCCGGGGCCAGTGTGCACGCCAAACAGCACGCTGCGGTCGTTTAGGGCAGCGAAGCCGAGTATGAAGGCGGCCATGCTGAGCGCGGCGACGATGCTGATGACGAGACCATTGCGGGCGAAGGCACCGGACAGCGCCTGGGGCCAGGCATAGGTCGCATAGGATTCCGCGCGCGCGATCGCCAGCGTCTGCGGGACGTTGACGTTGAATTCGTGCGGCGGCGAGAACTGGCAGTCGACGTAGCAGGCGCCGCAGCCATGGCAGAGATTGGCGAGATAATTGAGGTCGCCGTCGGAGAAGGCGCGGCGCATCTCCATGGCGGGAAAAACCGCGCAAAGGCCTTCGCAGTAACGGCAGGAATTGCAGACCGTCATCAGGCGGTCGCCTTCATCCAAAATTCTGCTTCCGTGCATGGCTTTACTTCGTCAGGCCTTTGCCCTCGAGCCATTTCTGGATCAGGGCCGCGACCTCGAGATTGTTCTTGTCCATCATCACCATATGCGAATTGCCCTTGATGCCTGTCTGCGGGAGATCGATGATGTCGACGCTGCCGCCGGCCGCCTTGATGGCGTCCGCAAAGGCGATGCCGTTGGCGCGGATCTTGGGCCAGCGCGAATCGCGCTCGATATAGTCGCCGTAGATGATGAGGGTCGGGACGTTCTTCAGCACATCCGCTTTGGCGGGATCGCCGATGCCGGCCGGCTCGATCGCAATCAGCGCCTTGACCTTGTCAGGGCGGGCTTGCGCGACCTTGAAGCCGAAGGTGCCGGCCTGGCTGTGGAACAGAAGCACCGAGGGGCCGACGCGATCGATCTCAGCGATATAGGCGGCGATGGTCGCATCGTCGGTCGTGGTCCAGCGCGGTACGTTCTGCTTGACGAAATTCTCGTAACCCTCGACGGGGAACTGGTTGCCCGGCAACAATTTTCGCTTGGCGGGATCGGGATCGTACGAGTTCGGCCCATCGCCGATGCGGAAACGCTCGAACGGGTTGGCCGTGGTCAGGAAGACCGGCTCGCCTTTGAAGATATCGGGATATTGCGCCCAGCCCGCGCGTCCGCGCTCTACTGCGTCGGAGTTATAGACCCCCCACCCCATGCGTAGAAAATAATTCAGCCAGCCTTCGCGTCCGTCAGGCGTGGTCTCGTAGGTGACGCCGGTCAGTCCGCCGCCATGCCACATCAGCAAAGGATAGGCACCCTTCTCGTTTGCCGGCAGGAAATACTGAACATACATCTGCTCGACCTGATACGTGCCGTTGGGATCAACCTTGGCCGGCACTCCGCCGGGCGCGAACACGACCTCCCTCACCGGCTTGCCCGAGATTTCGACAAGACGGCCACCGACATGGAACGAGCCCATGTCTCGCAGCGTGATCGGCTCGGCCGCGTGGGCGTAGCCGACGGTCAGCAGCGCCGCGATCGAAGCAATGGCAATGCGTGACATGGTTCCTCCCTCGTGTCTGTTCTTCCGCCTAATTCTTCGCGTGGCGTGCCGCTTCCCGTCCTGCGATCCGCCCGAACACGCTGCCGATGGTCATGCCCATGCCGGCGGCATAGCCCTTGCCGAGCACGTTGCCGGCCATGATCTCGCCGGCCGCGAACATGTTGGCCGACGGCTTGCCGTCAGCCATCAGCATGCGCGCTTCCCCGGTCACGCGCGTGCCGAGATAGGTGAAGGTGATGCCGGGCCGCACCGGATAGGCAAGGTAGGGCGGTGTCTCGATCCGCCGTGCCCAATGCGTCTTCGGCGGCGTGATGCCTTCCGTGCGGCAATCGTCCAGAATGGTGTGGTCGAAGGTGCCGGGCTGCACCGCGGCGTTGAATTCGGTGATCGTCTTTTCCAGCGCGGCCGGATCGAGCTCGAGCTTGCCGGCAAGCTCAGCCACCGTCTGCCCTGCGATCGGCGGGAATAGCGTCGGCATGAAGCTCGTGACCACGGTGGAGTCGAAGATGATGTAGGCGATCTGTTCGGGCTGCGCGGCCACCAGCCGGCCCCAGATCGCGTAACGCTTCGGCCAGATGTCCTCACCTTCATCATAGAAGCGCTGCGCGTGCTTGTTGACGACGATGCCAAACACGACAGAATCGTGCCGCGTGATGATGCCGCCGTCGAATTTCGGCGCGCGCGCGTCGATCGCGACCGCATGGCACTGGGTGGGGTCGCCGACCTCCTGCACGCCCTTGGCGAGCAGCATCTTCAGGATCGAGCCGCGGTTATAGCGGGTACCGCGGATCAGGAAATTGTCGGCGGCCTCACCCCAATATTGCTTCAGCCATTCGATGTTGGCCTCGAATCCGCCGGCGGCGGCGACCAGCGACGTCGCGCGGATCTCGGTGTCGCCCTTGATCGGCCGCCTGAGGTGGGCGGCGAGAAACATGCCGTCTTCGATCATGAGGTCGATAACCTCGGCGTCGTATTCGATTTCGACGCCGAGCTTCTCGGCGGTGAGATAAAGTGCGTTCAACATCGCGCGGCCGCCGCCGAGGAAGAATGAGTTGGTGCGGCCGAGGCCCAGCGTGCCGCCGAGCGAGGGCTGCCAGCGCACGCCCTGCTCCACGATCCAGTTCAAGATGTCCTTGGACTCGCGGATCATGTGCCGGGCGAGCACCTCGTCGGTCTGGCCGCCGGTGACGCGCAGGAGATCCTCCCAAAACTCTTCCTCAGTGTAGGGGCCGGTGAGGATTTCGGTCGCCTCGTCATGTGCGCAACGCATGTTGCGGGTGTGGCGCGTGTTGCCGCCGCGATAGAACTTTGGCGCGCCTTCGAGTACCAGCACCGATGCCCCACCGCGTCGCGCGCTGATTGCCGCACACAGCGCCGCGTTGCCGCCGCCGATCACCAGCACATCGTATTTGCTGCTCATGCCGTCTGCCCGATGCGACGAAGTTGGAGACATTCTGCCCGCCGGCGGCCTCGGCCAATCCGACTGGTCATTGCGCACCTTTGTATACAAAGATATACGAATGTCCGGCAAGCGTCATCCTGCATGGGCAGGATGCGCGTGGCGAGCACGAGGATGCATGGCAAGACGCCCGACAAAAGCAGGCGGCTCGATCGCGCGCGGCGGCGGCGTGGCGCTCGGCGAAGCAGTGTTCCGCTCGCTCTGCGAGGCGCTGCAGGCCGGCAGCTACCGCGCCGGCGACCGCCTGCGCGAGGAAGAGGTCGCCCAGCGGCTGATGGTCAGCCGCACCCCGGTGCGGGAAGCTCTCGGGCGGCTTGCGGCACGTGGGTTCGTCGAACCTGCCGGCGGCCGCGGCCTGATCGTACGCAACCTCGACATCTCGGAGGTGCTCGAGCTCTACGCCATGCGCGAGATCATGGAGGGCTCCGCCGCCCGACTTGCCGCCGAGCACGCGTCTGCGACCGAGGTCGACGCGCTCAGGGACATCGAGCAGACCTTCGTGGAAGCGTCGGGGACTGATCCCGCCGAGATGGCGCGGCTCAACCGCGCCTTCCACGAGGCGATCTGCCGCGCCGCGCGCAACCGCTATCTCGACAACGCTTCGCGGGAATTGCAGGACTGGATCGCCCTGCTCGGTCCAACCACGTTCACCGTATCCGGTCGCCCGTCGACCAGCCACGGCGAGCACCAGGCCATCATCGACGCCATCGCGGCTCGCGACGGCGGCAAAGCGGAGCAGCTCGCGCGCACACACATCCGCGAAGCGCTGCGCTGTCGGCTGAAGCTGTTGCAAAAACAATAGCAGAGCGCCGCCTCAGGCGACCAGTTCCGCGACGATCGCCTTCAACACGTCCCGCACATCGCCCGGACTGAGCCGCACCTGCAGTCCGCGCTGACCGCCATTCACGTACACGTAATCATGCGCGAGCGCGCTCTGCTCGATCACGGTGCGCACAGGCTTCCGCTGCCCGAATGGGCTGATGCCGCCAACCTTGTAGCCGGTGAGGCGCTCGGCCTCAGGCGGCTTCATCATCTGCGCCGACTTGCCGCTAACAACAGCGGCGAGCTTCTTCATCGAGACTTCCTGATCGGACGGGACGATCACGCAGACCGGCTTGCCGTCGACCAGCGCCATCAGCGTCTTCAAGACGCGCGCGGGATCCTCGCCGAGTGCGGATGCAGCCTGAAGGCCGATGCTCTCGGCGTCGGGATCGTAGTCGTAGGTGTGGACAGTGAAGGCAACACCGGCGGCCGTGAGCGCGCGTGTGGCTGGGGTGGCTTTGGACATGGACGATGTCTAGCACCGCCGCTGCGAGGAGCGAAGGGACGGCGACACGGATGGACACATGCACCACAGCCTCAGCGTCGTCCCGGCGAAGGCCGGGACCCATAACCACAGGGAGGAGTTTGGAGAAGACTCGTCGTTCGGTACGCCCACCATCCGCTAACGAGACACCTCGCGGTGTGGGTCCCGGCCTTCGCCGGGACGACACCGCAGGCATTGTGCCGCCAAATAACCGGCGAGCGCGCAGCCTACTCCGCCGCGTCGCGCATCTCGGCCCGCTCCGCCCTGGCCGCGCAGAACTTGAACTCCGGGATCTTGCCGAACGGATCGAGCGCCGGGTTGGTCAGGAGATTGGCCGCCGCCTCAGCGTAGCAGAACGGCATGAACACCATGTTCTCGGGCACGTCGCGGTCGGAGCGGACCTTGACCTCGACCGCGCCGCGGCGGGTCTCGAGCCGGATGAAATCGCCCGGCGCGAGCTTCTTCCTGTGCATGTCCTTCGGCGACATGAACGCGACCGCCTCGGGCTCGATCTGGTCAAGCACCTGCGCGCGGCGGGTCATCGAGCCGGTGTGCCAATGCTCGAGCACGCGGCCGGTCGAGAGCACCATCGGATATTCGGTGTCGGGGATCTCGTCCGGCGGGATGACGTGAGCCGGAACGATCTTGCCGCGGCCGCTGGCGGTCGGGAAGCCCGTGGTGAAGATGATCTCGTTGCCGGGCACGTCGGGACCGTCGACGGGATAGGTCACCGCGCCTTCGCGCACCAGCCGCTCCCAGGTGATGTTCTTCAGCGACGGCATCAACTCCGCCATCTCGGTGAAGACCTCGCCGGGACCGGCATAATTCCACGGCAGCCCCATGCGCTTGCCGATCTCCTGGATGATCCAGAGATCCTGCCGCGCATCGCCCGGCGGCTTGATCACCTGGCGTGCGAGCTGCACGCGGCGATCGGTGTTGGTGAAGGAGCCTTCCTTTTCGGCAAACGCCGAGGCCGGCAGGATGACGTCGGCGTGGAACGCGGTCTCCGTGACGAAGAGATCCTGCACCACGAGATGGTCGAGCATGGCAAGCGCCTGGCGCGCATGCTGGAGATCGGGGTCGGACATCGCTGGGTTTTCGCCCTCGATATACATGCCCTTGATCTCGCCGGCATGGATCGCGTTCATGATCTCGACCACGGTCAGACCGCGCACGGGATCGAGATCCTGGCCCCACAGCTTCTCGAAGGCGCCGCGCATGTCGTCGCGGCCGACCGGCTGATAATCCGGCAGGAACATCGGGATCAGACCGGCATCGGAAGCGCCCTGCACGTTGTTCTGGCCGCGCAGCGGATGCAGGCCGGTGCCGGGACGCCCGACCTGGCCGGTGATCAGCGCCAGCGCAATCAGGCAACGCGCATTGTCGGTGCCGTGGACATGCTGGCTGATGCCCATGCCCCAGAAGATGATCGACGATTTTGCCCGCGCATAGGTTCGCGCGACCTCGCGCAGGGTCTGCGCCGGGACACCGCAGATCGGCTCCATCTTCTCCGGTGTGAACTCCTTGATCTTCTCCTTGAGCTCCTCGAACCCCTCGGTGTAGCCGGCGATGTACTGATCGTCGGTCAGCCCTTCGGTGATGATCGTGTGGATCATCGCGTTCAGCATGGCGACGTCGGAGCCCGGCTTGAACTGCAGATGCTTGGTCGCATGGCGCGACAGCGTCTGCCGGCGCGGGTCCATGACGAACAGCTTTGCGCCGTACTGCTTGACCGCGTTCTTGATGAAGGTCGCGGCGACTGGATGATTCACGGTCGGATTGGCGCCGATCACGATGATGACCTCGGCGTCCATCGCAGCCGAGAACGGCGCCGACACGGCGCCCGAGCTCAGACCTTCGAACAGCGCCGCGACCGACGAGGCGTGGCACAGACGGGTGCAATGGTCGACATTGTTCGAGCCGAAGCCGGTGCGCACCAGCTTCTGGAACAGATAGGCCTCCTCGTTGGAGCCCTTCGCCGAACCGAAGCCGGCCAGCGCCTTCACGCCCTTCTCGTCGCGGATCTTGACCAGGCCTTTGGCCGCGATGTCGAGCGCTTCTTCCCAGCTCGCTTCGCGGAAATGCGTGAACGGATTGGCCGGATCAACCTGGTCGTTGGAATCCTTCTTCGCGTTGGGCAGCCGCACCAGCGGCTTGGTCAGGCGATGCGGATGATGGATGTAGTCGAAGCCGAAGCGGCCCTTGACGCAAAGGCGGTTGTGATTGGCGGGGCCGTCACGGCCCTCGGCATAGATCACCTTCTCGTCCTTGACCTCATAAGTCACCTGGCAGCCGACGCCGCAGAACGGGCAGAGCGAGTCCACCTTCTTGTCGGCATAGACGACACGGGTCTGCTTCTCGTCCAGCATTACGGCCGGCATCAGGGCCCCGGTCGGACAGGCCTGCACACATTCGCCGCAGGCGACGCAAGTGGACTCGCCCATGGGATCGTCGAAATCGAACACGATTTTCGAGCCGTGACTACGATAGGCCATGCCGATGACGTCGTTGACCTGGACCTCGCGGCAGGCGCGCACGCACAGGCCGCACTGGATACAGGCGTCAAGATTGACGCGCATGGCCGGATGGCTGGCGTCGGTCGCCCAACGCTCGGCGGCGGGGAAGCGACTCTCGGTGACCCCAGTGGTTTCGGCCCAGTGCCAGAATTTGGAGTCCGGATCGTGCGAGGTCTCGCGCGCCGGCTGGTCGGCGACCAGCAGCTCCATGACCATTTTTTGCGCGGAAACCGCGCGCGCGCTCTCGGTCTTCACCTTCATGCCGACCGATGCCGTGCGCTTGCAGGACGCCGCGAGCACGCGCTCGCCCTCGATCTCGACCATGCAGGCGCGGCAATTGCCGTCGGGGCGATAATCCGGCGCGGGCGAGTAGCACAGATGCGGAATCTCGCGACCCTGGCGTTTCGCGACTTGCCAGATCGTCTCGCCTGCATTGGCCTCGACCTGCTTGCCGTCGAGCTCGAACGTAATCTTCGTCATTCGGCCGCTTCCTTGAACTCGTCAGGGAAATATTTAATCACGGTGGCAAGCGGATTCGATGCCGCCTGTCCGAGCCCGCAGATCGAGGCATCGCGCATCGCCTGGCTCAATTCGTCCAGGAGAGCGCGGTTCCAGACCGGTTGCTGCATCAGCAGCGCGGCCTTCTGGGTTCCGACGCGACACGGCGTGCACTGGCCGCAGCTCTCGTCCTCGAAGAACTTCATCAGGTTCAATGCGGCCGCGCGCACGCTGTCCTTTTGCGACAGGATCACGATCGCGGCAGAGCCGATGAAGCAGCCGTATTTTTCAAGCGTGCCGAAATCGAGCGGGATGTCGTCCATCGCCGCCGGCAGGATGCCGCCGGACGCACCACCCGGGAGGTACGCGTAGAACTGATGGCCATCGGCCATGCCGCCGCAATATTCGTCGATCAACTCGCGCACGGTGATGCCAGCAGGCGCGAGCTTCATGCCGGGATTCTTGACGCGGCCCGAAACCGAGAAGCTGCGCAGGCCGTGCCGCTCATGCCGGCCGTGGCCCTTCCACCAGTCGGCGCCCTTCTCGATGATGTCGCGCACCCACCACAAGGTCTCGATATTGTTGATCAACGTCGGCAGGCCGAACAGACCGACTTGGAATGGATAAGGCGGCTTGTGCCTGGGTAAGCCGCGCTTGCCCTCGATGCTTTCCAGCAGCGAGGATTCCTCGCCGCAGATATAGGCGCCAGCGCCGCGGCGCATGTGCAGCGTCGGACCGCCCGGCGGCAGCTTCGCGATCTCACGTTCGAGGATTTCGCGCGAGGCCGGATATTCGTCGCGCAGGTAGATGTAGATATCCGAGGCCTGCACCACATGCGCACCGATCAGCATGCCCTCGAGGAAACGGTGCGGATCGCTCTCGAGATAGACGCGATCCTTGAACGTGCCGGGCTCGCCCTCGTCGCCGTTGATCGCCATCAGGCGCGGGCCGGGTTCACCAAGCACCGCGCGCCATTTACGTCCCGTCGGGAAGCCGGCGCCGCCGAGACCGCGCAACGAGGCGTCGTCGAGCGCCTTCAGCAGGTCGTCCGTCGGTAGTCCGCCCGAGCACAGGCGATTGAGCAGCTTGTAGCCGCCGCCGGCGACATAGGCTTCATAGCCGATATAGTTGGGCAGATGCGCGTGGGTATCGCCAGCCTTCGCCGCCGCCATGACATTGGCCACCGTCGCATGGTCAACAAAGTTGTGTCCGACTTCCGCGGCAGGCGCCGTATCGCAGCGGCCGACGCAGGGCGCGCGCACCACGCGGATGCCGGGACCTGACGCGTCTTGCAAATCCGCGAGCAGCTTCTCTCCGCCGAGCATCGCGCAGGTCAGCGAATCGCAGACGCGGATCGTCAGCGGCGCGATATCGGGCTCGCCTTCCTTTACCACGTCGAAATGCGCATAGAAGGTCGCGGTCTCGAACACTTCGGCGAACGCGAGCTTCATCTCGTCGGCGAGCGCGGCGAGATGCGCGGCCGAGATCTGGCGGTACTGATCCTGGATCAGGTGCAGATATTCGATCAACAGGTCGCGACGCCGCGGTCGGTCGCCGAGCAACTGCGCGATCTCATGAGAGGCGGTGGGATCGACCTGCCGTCCCTTGGGTGTGGATTTGGCGCGCTTCCGTCCCTGGCCGGGATGTTCGAACTCGCGAACCTTGTGAACGTCGTCGTTGCTGCTCATGGAGACGTCGCGTTCTCTTCAAATGCGTGATGAGTTTGGACCGGACCGCCAAGGCGATCAGTCTTCATTTCCCGACTCGATCAAACGGAACCACCGGTTCCTGCGTCCCGCCGATCAAGCCAAATTCGACGCAACTCTAATCCCTGGTATGCCAGATGCAAGAGAATTTAGAGCGTCTCTAGAATGATTTAGGACGCAGGCGGTCGCCCGCCGTGCCCTTTTGCGCAAGCGTCGGATGGAACCCGATCTCAAGTCTTGCTCATGCACTCTTCAATGTAGAACCAGCGATCGTCGCCGGCGAGGCCCTTGGACTTCACGTCGGCGCGGCAGGCTTTCAGCTTCGGCTTGTTGGTTGCCCATTTCGCCTTCATGTCTTTCAGCTTCTGCATGGTGAGCTTCATCTTGCCAGGTTTGGCTTGCGTCGCTGCAGCAGGCGCCGCCGGCGGCGTCGCCGTCTGCGCGGATGCGGCATGAAGGCCAGCGACGAGCAACACGGCCGCGAGGCAAATTCGAAGGCAAATTCGGGTGCGAATCATTTCAATCCCCCTAAGTCCCATTTCTGATGATGTCCGAAAGGCCAACGAAGCGGGACGCCTGATGAGCATCCCGCTTCTGTCTCGACGACGGTCAGAAGATCTTGACCGCGCTCTCCAATGTCTTCCAAACACCCCAAAGCAGGGGGACGCCGACGAACGCCCAGAACAGCGCCGCCTTGGCGTCAAGCCCGCCAAATCCGATGCCGTAGGAGCCGTGCGGCCCCGCGGCGGCGGCGCTGGCGCTTGCAGCCTGCAACTTGGCGACATCGGCGTCCTTCATGTGCCACTTCGAATCGACCGGCTTGATCAGATAGTTGCAGATCAAGCCCGCAATCAGCATCGCACAGAGGATGTACATAGTCGTGTTGTAGAGCTGATCGCGCGGCACGCCTGCCGCGAGCTGGAACTCGCGGATGTAGTTGACGACGACGGGACCGATGATGCCTGCGGTGGACCACGCCGTCAGCAGCCGGCCATGAATGGCGCCGACGAACTGGGTTCCGAACATGTCGGCGAGGTAGGCCGGCACGGTGGCGAAGCCGCCGCCATACATCGACAGTATGATGCCGAAGCCAAGCACGAACAGGAGCTTCGAACCCATCGCGGCAAAGGTCGGCGCCAGCGCGTAGAGCACGATGCCGAGGATGAAGAACGTATAGTAGGTGTTCTTGCGCCCGATCTTGTCCGACAGCGATGCCCAGAAAAAGCGGCCGCCGATGTTGAACAGCGACAACAATCCGGCGAAGCCCGCGGCGATCGCGGCGATCTGCGCCTTCTGTCCCGCATCGAGCGCGTTGAAGCCCACCTCCGGCAGGCCGATCAGCTTGCCGGCGAAGATCTCCTGCAGCATCGGCGATGCCATGCCGATCACACCGATGCCGGCCGACACGTTCAGGCACAGCACCCACCAGATCAGCCAGAATTGCGGCGTCTTGTGCGCGTCGTTGAGATGGACGTTGGCCTTCGAGATCATCGCGTTGGCCTTCGACGGCGCGGTCCAGCCCTCGGGCTGCCAGCCGGGCGGCGGCAAGCGATAGCGGAACGCGCCGATCATCATGAACACGAAGTAGATGACGCCCATCGTGACGAAGGTCTCCCAGACGCCGACCGAGGTCGGGGTCTTGAAGTAGTTCATCAGGAGGTTAGCCAGCGGCGCGCCGATCATGGCGCCGCCGCCGAAACCCATGATGGCCATGCCGGTCGCCATGCCGCGACGGTCCGGGAACCACTTCACGAGCGTCGAGACCGGCGAGATATAGCCAAGACCGAGACCGATGCCGCCGATCACGCCCGAACCCAGCCACAACAGCCAGAGCTGATGGGTGTAAACCCCGATCGCACCGAGGAAGAGGCCGCCGCACCAACACAAGGCCGAGACGAAGCCGGCCTTGCGCGGGCCTACGCGCTCCAGCCAGCCGCCCCAGACCGCAGCCGCGATACCGAGCAGCACGAAAAAGAGCGTGTACATCCACCCCATGCTGGCGACCTTCCAGTCGCAGCTGGTCGTGAACAGCTCCTGAAACAGTGACATGTCGGCACACGCCTTCGGCGCGGTGACTCCGATGGCGCGCGACAGCGGCAACCAGAACACCGAGAAGCCGTAGGCCATGCCGATACAGAGATGGATGCACAGCGCAGCCGGCGGCACCAGCCAGCGATTGAACCCGGCGGTCGCGATGGTCCGCTCGCGATCCAGAAAACCTGCGCCGGCCCCCGAAAGTGTTCCAGCGCTCTCGATGGTAGACATGCATTCCTCCCCTAAAGCCGCCCTTCTGAACGGCCTGCCACGACGGTCCTGTTCCTCAGCCTGCAGCGCAGCCTTTGTCCCTGCTGCTCCGCACAATGATCGACGCGCGCCAGGATCGTCACGCGCATCCGAGACGTTAAACCCCTAACCGTGGGGACTATGCCCGACGCCACGGCCGGGCTTCTTTCGACGGCCCATTTGCTCCGCATATCGCAGGCACGACTCGACCTCCGCGTCTCGGCGGAGGACCTCAATTGGGCAGAAGTGATGATCGATGTCGATAGACAAAAGGTAGGTATCAACCGAGTGACCGCGAGCTAAGTGGGCGGCGCACCATTGATATTTTCTATCGATCGATCGGCCTTCTCAATCAAGAACACGATGCGCGCGTCGTTGCGCTCGGTGATCTCTACCGTGCCGCCGGTCTCTCGGATCAGGTTCGGAATGTCAATCACCGACAGCGGATCGGTGCAGTACACTTCGAGCTGATCCCCCGGATGCAACGGCTTCAGCGCTTTGCGCGTCTTCAGGGCGGGCAGCGGGCATTTCAGTCCGGTGAGATCGAGCGTCGTTCTGGTCATCGGCGCAACATGGCGGGAGCGACCGATGGCGTCAACGCCGAGCCAGCACCAGCATCACGTTCAGACTCAGAGCAAATCGGCGTAGGACAGGAAACCCACGCTCTGCCCCGGCTCGACACGCGTGACCTCCTCATCGAGCTCGATGAGGCCGTCGGTGTCGACCAGAGAGGACAACAGCCCAGCCCCCTCGCGTGGAAACTTGATTGCCTCGAGTGCGCCGTCCTGCGTGCGCCGCAAGGAGGCGCGAACATATTCGCGTCGGCCCGCCTTCTTCTTGTAGGTGAATGCCGCACGCACCGGGATCGGCAACAGCGGCGCCGGCAGGCTGCCCGCAAGGGCCAGCACCGTCGGCCGCACCACATGCACAAAGGTGACGAAACTCGCGACGGGATTGCCCGGCAATCCGATCAGCGGCGTGCCCTCAATGATGCCCATCGCCACGGGCCGTCCCGGCTTGATCGCCATCCGCCACAACACCAGCGAGCCGATGCTTTCGACCGCGGCCTTGACGTGGTCCTCTTCTCCGGTCGAGACGCCGCCGGTGGTGAGGATCAGATCGTGCGTGCCTGCGACTTGCTTGAGGCCATTCGCAAGCGAGGTACGTTCGTCGCGCAAAATGCCGAGATCGCTGACCTCGCAGCCGAGCCGGCGCAGCATCGCCATCAGCATGAAGCGGTTGGAATCGAACAGCTGCGAGGCCGCGCGCGGCTCGCCGGGCGAGATCAATTCGTCACCAGTCGAGAACACCGCGACACGGATGCGCCTGACGACGTCGAGCCCGACCAGGCCGAACGCCGCCGCGAGCGCGACATGTTGCGGCAGCAAGCGCTGGCCTGCGCGCAGCGCGATGTGGCCCTGGGGGATGTCCTCTCCCGCAGGGCGGACATTCGCGCCCGGCTTCAGCCCCGACGGCAGCACGATTCGGCCGGCATCGTCTACGCGCACGTCTTCCTGCATGAAGACGGTTTCGGCATCCGGCGGCATCGGCGCGCCGGTGAAGATGCGCGCGGTGTGGCCGGCCTTGATCGGCGCTAGTGCCAGACCGCCAGCCTGGATGCGGCCGTCGAGCGGGAGTGCCCGCTCGGCGCTGTCCGGAAGATCGGCGTTGCGCACGGCGTAGCCGTCAACAGCGGAATTGGTGAAGGGGGGCAACGGCAGCGGCGCCGCGATATCGCGGGCCAGCACCCGCCCATCAGCATCGATGAGCCTTACGGTTTCGAGATCGACAATCGCGTTGACGCGGGTCGTGATCAGGCCAACCGCCTCGTCGACCGACATCATCGGTCCGCCGAAGGCAAAACAATCGTCCGACAATTGCGCCATGGTGCCTCGTCAGCGCATCGCAGCGCTTTTCGCGACCGCTTCCTCGACCGGCATCGCCGCGCGCAGCAGCAATTCCGCGGCAGCGGCGATATCGTCGAGATGGACGGTCGGCAGTCGCGTTTCAATGGCGACATCGGCCGCGATCCCGTAAATTCCGGGATCATCGGGAAACAGCAACGGCTTGTCGTTGGCCGCGCGATGCACCTCGATCTTGCGATGCGGCTCGCGCTTGAAACCCTCGACCACGACGAGGTCAACGGCTGACAATTTGCTCAACAGTTCCGGCAGACGCGGCTCCGCCGCCCCGCGCAATTCGTGCATCAGCGCCCAGCGATTTGACGAAGCAACCAGCACCTCGGCCGCGCCGGCTTCGCGATGGCGCCAGGAGTCCTTGCCGGGAACGTCGACGTCGAACTGGTGATGCGCATGCTTGATGACCGAGACGCGCAACCCGAGCGCATTGAAATGCGGGATCAGCCGCGTCAACAGCGTGGTCTTGCCCGCACCGCTCCAGCCCGCAAGGCCGATGACTTTCATTCCAGCTCCGTCTCCGCGAGCGACCAGGTCCCTGATGGAACCACTCTCTCTTCCGTCATTGCGAGCGCCGCGAAGCATCTACGAATGGATCCACAGCGGCAGCCCGGATTGCTTCGCTTCGCTCGCAATGACGAATGGGCGGCATTTCGTTCGCTCGCTAGCATGCTTATATCGGCTTGACCCGAATGTCATGCTAACGTCGCGGCCATGATGAAGATCGACAAAGCCCCAGTGCCCCTGATCGTCCCTGATACCGACGACCCGCGCCTCACCGAGAGCGTGACCGGGACCGACCAGTCCGGCGCCAGAATCGAGATCAAGGTGCCGGTGGAGCGGCCACTGACGCTCTACCTGAATTCGCAGGAGATCGTCACCATGATGACGATCGGCGACTATCCGGAATATCTGGCGCTGGGCTATTTGCTCAACCAGAACATGCTGAAGTATAATGACGCGGTCACCGAGGTCGAATACGACGACGACCTCCAGGTCGTGGTGGTGCGCACCGAGCATCACACCAATTTCGAAGCCAAGCTGAAGAAGCGCACGCAGACATCGGGCTGCGCGCAGGGCACCGCCTTCGGCGATCTGCTGGAGGCGGTCGAGAGCGTGGCGCTGCCGAAGGCGGAGCTGCGGACCTCCTGGCTGTACCAGATGACGCAGACCATCAATACCATGCCCTCGCTCTATCTGGAGGCCGGTGCGATCCACGGCTGCGTGCTGTGCAGGGAGGGGGAGCCGCTCTGCTACACGGAGGATGTCGGCCGTCACAACGCCGTCGACAAGATCGCGGGCTGGATGTACCGCCACGGCGTCGATGCATCCGACAAGATCCTCTATACCACGGGACGGCTCACCTCTGAGATGGTGATCAAGACGGTCCGCATGGGAATTCCGATCCTGGTGTCGCGCTCCGGCTTCACCGCCTGGGGCGTCGATCTCGCCCGGCAGGTGGGCTTGACGCTGGTCGGCCGCGCGCGCGGCAAACGCTTCATCGCGTTGTCGGGGGAAGAGCGCATCGTCTACGACCAGAACCTCGCTTACGTCGAGGAGGAAGCGGCCAAGCACAAGCGCAAGGGTGAAGGTGGTGACGATTAGCTTTCCGACCACGCAAGGCGTGCTGCTCGCCGGTGGCCTCGCGCGGCGCATGGGCGGCGGCGATAAGCCGATGCGCACCATTGGCGGCCGCACCATTCTGGAACGCGTGATCGCGCGCCTATCACCCCAATGCAGCGGGCTGATCCTCAATGCCAACGGCGATCCCGCCCGCTTCGCCGCGTTCGGTTTGCAGGTCGTTGCCGACGACGTGCCCGGCTTTCCCGGTCCGCTCGCCGGCATCCTTGCCGCACTCGACTGGACCGCGGCGAACCGGCCTGAGGCGAAGTGGGTGCTCAGCGCCGCCGGCGACTGCCCCTTTCTGCCGCGCGATCTTGTTGCACGCTTGCATGACGAACGCATCGCGGCGAATGCCGAGCTCGCCGTTGCGGCGTCGGGCGGCCAGTCGCATCCGGTGATAGGCTTGTGGCGCGTTGGCTTGCGCGACGAACTGCGTCACGCGCTGATGGTCGAGGATCTCCGCAAGATCGACCGCTGGACCGCGCGTTATCCGCTCGCGACCGTGACGTGGCCGACCGAACCGCTCGATCCGTTCTTCAATGCCAATACGGTCGAGGATATCGCGGATGCCGAGCGGCTCGCCGCACTGGATGCGGCGTCCTAACCAAGCTCTACGCCGGCCGGAATCCGGCCCGCTCCAGCGCGGCACGCGCTTCGTCCGAGCCGAGCGCATCGAGAAAGGCCCGCACCGCCGGACGCTGCTTCCGCGCCGTCACCAACGCGAAGTCATAATGCTCCTCCGCGAGCGGAATGAAACCGAGGCCGACCGCCTTGGCGACCGGCGCAATGGTCATGCCCCAGTCGGCGCGATGCTGCGCGACCGCCGCGGCCACCGCGTTGTGCGAGCGTGGCTGGTTCCAGTAGCCTTCCGGGCGCGCACCACCGAGCAACCGGTCGATCAGGATGCGCGTGCCGGCGCCCTGGTTGCGGTTGACCATGATGCAGGAGGGATCAGCGAGCGCCGCGACGACGGCGTCCTTCGCGCTGTGGCCTTCGAAACGCTTGTCGCCCTTGCGGAACACGATGCCCTGCATCCGTCGCCAGCCCGGCACGAGTTCGAGACCTTCGACGAGGTAAGGCGCATTGTAGGTCTCGCTCTTGTCGTCGAACAGATGGATCGGCGCCAGATCGCATTCGCCGCGCCGCGCCGCCGCAAGTCCGCCGAGACTGCCGACCGCGATCGAGCGCACGGTCAGCCCGGCATGCGCGAGTTGCGCCGTGACGAGATCGAGGCCGGCGCAATGACTGCCGACGATGACGAGATCGGGCACCCGCACATGCGGCGTGAACAGCGTCACCTCGGCTTCGGTCCCGGCCGGCATCTGGTCGGCGAGTGCGTCGATGCGCAGAAAACCGTCGGCCTGCGCGAACGACGTGATCGCACCGGACCCCTTGCCTGAGGGATAAGCGATCAAGCCGTCCTTGCCTTCGACCAGCGAGACCATGACGAATTCGGTGCGGCCGAGCTCGGAAGCAATGCGCACCGGCACGGTCGCGTTCACCTTGGCATCGGAGCGCGGCGGCAGTCCGGCCATTTTGCGCAACACCGGCACGATCATGTCGTGAAAGGTGAACATCGCCGAGGTCGGAAAACCGGGAAGGATCACCACCGGCTTGCCGTCGCACACCGCAAGACACAGCGGCTTGCCGGGCTTGAGCGCAATGCCATGCGCGATGATGCCGGGCTGGCCGAGCCGGCCGATGATGCGATGAGACAGATCGCCGGCGCCTTTCGACGTGCCGCCGGAGAGCACTAGCATGTCGGCGTCCGCCAGCGCACGCCGCATGGCGGCTTCGAGCTGAGCTTCGTCGTCGGGAATGGCGCCGAGGAAAACCGCCTCTCCGCCGTTCTCGTCGATCGCAGCAGTGACGATCGCGCCGTTGGTATCGTAAATCGCAGCAGGCGCGAGCACCTCGCCGGGCTGAACCAGTTCGTCGCCGGTGGAGATCACGGCCACACGAGGTTTGCGCACGACGCTCACCTCGGCAAGACCGCAAGCCGCCAGCATGCCCACCTCGCGCGAGCCCACGATCGTGCCGGCGCGCAGCAGCGCCTCGCCGCGCGCGATATCGGATCCTGCGTAGGATATGAATTGCCCGGGCGAGGCGGCGCGACGGACGTCGATGGTGGCCGATCCCGCCGGCTGGGTATGCTCGACCATGACCACGGCATCGGCACCGCGCGGCAGCGGACCGCCGGTGGCAATCGGCGTTGCCGTTCCCGCCGCCACCTGCAGCGCGGGTACGGTGCCGCAGTGAATAGTCTCGCCATTCAGCCCGAGGCGAACTTGCGCACCTTCGCCGGCTGTCGCAAGGTCCGCTGAGCGCACCGCGAAGCCGTCGACGTTGGAACGGTCGAACGGTGGCACGTCGATTGGCGCAGTGATGTCTTCAGCAAGCGACGCGCCGAGCGCTGCTGCGAGCTTGCGTCTTTCGCTTGAGATCGCGCGAGGGAACAGCGCAGCCTCGAAGCGTGCCTGGGCCTCCTCGCGGGGAAGGATTTTCAGGAACTGTTCCTGTTCGAGTGCGCTGCGGACTTGCGATTGCGGGATCATGGTCATGCTAAACCCATATCATTCCCGCATCAGATAGGCATCGACCGGCGCGCCCGCTGCAAATCCCTCGTGGCCGGCGGGAACAAGCAGCCATGCATCAGCACGGGCCATTGCCTGGAGCGGCCATTCTCCTACCGCAAGCGGCACCCACGCATGATGTTCCTCGGCCAGCAGGACCATTTCGGCGATGCCGACGCTGGATGCAATTTTTCGCGCGAGCGGCAAGACTATCTGTCGGCGCGGCTGCCGCGCCGACAGAAGGTCGACGAGCGGCAGCACGACCGCGAGCCAGACCGCGAGCGCATGGTCCGGCGATCCGGGCAAGCCGACGACAGGAATGGTTCCCAGCCGCCCGATCGCGGCGGTGCGTCCGGGCTGGAGCGCAAGACCATGGGCGATCACGTCACCACCCTGGGCCAGCGCCGTGACCGCGGCATCCTTGCGACCGACGCCGCTGCCGCCGATCGTCAGCAGGAGATCGCAGGTAGGCGTCCCCAACGTCTCCGCGATCGATCCCGCGTCTCGCGCGCCGGCCTCGCTCGTCTGCACATCCAGTCCAGCGGCGCGAGCAATGTCCGCGATCAAATGCATGGTCAGCGTTGCACCTGATACATTGACAATGCGCAGCCGCGGACGGCGCACGCTCAGCCGGTCCAGCCCGGCGGCGCGCGCGAGCAAAAGAGCGGCAGGACCGACCGGATACCCCTCTGCGGCGGCAGGCGTTCGTCCGTCGATGTCGCTTCCTGCGCGCCTGACGCCCTGCCCCGGCACGCCCTCCGCCAACACCTGGGCGAGCGGACCAGACACCTCGACTGCGTCAGCATCGAGCACACAGTCGCATCCCGCCGGCATCGCGTCGCCGGCATCGACCCAGGCGGGCGCTGTCGGCAGCGGCAGCGGTGAATAGGAGGACGCGCCGACCAGATCATTGGCGCATAACGCCCAGCCGTCCGCGGCAGCGACGTCACAGGATGGTCGAGGCGCGAGCAGCGGATTGCCCGCGGCGATGCAGCCGGCCGCTTCGCTCAGCGGCAACTCCACCGGCGTGAGCGGATCAAGCCCCTTCAGCAACGCGGCGAGCGCGGTGTCGAGTGGCGTCAGCGATGGCGGCAGGCGCTGGGTCATGCGCCATGATGGACCATGCATCGCCCGGTTTGGCAACCGCTGGCGACACGAACGTCAGCCGCCCGATTTGTCCGCATTGGGGAAGAACAGTTGTTGTCCGTCGACCTTGTATCCGGCGATCGCCGCCTGCCCGTCCGGCGAGATCAGCCAGTCGACGAAGTCTTGCCCCAATTCCTTCTTGACGTTCGGAAACTTCGCGGGGTTCACCAGCATCCCGCCGTACTGATTGAGCAGCCGCTTGTCGCCTTCGACGACGATGTCGAGATCGCCGCGATCCCGAAAAGCGATCCAGCTGCCACGGTCGGACAGCACATAGGCGTTCGCCGTGCGCGCTGCATCAAGGGCTGAGGCCATGTCCTGCTTGGCTTCGCGATACCATGCGCCCTTGGTACGGGCGATGTCGATGCCGGCGACGATCCAGAGCGCGAGCTCTGCGGCATGCGTGCCCGAGCGGTCGCCGCGCGTCACGAACGGCGCGCCCTTGCCCTCGATCGCCTTCAGCGCGGTCGCGATGTCCTTGCCCTTCACGCCGGCGGGATCGCTCTTCGGCCCGATCAGCACATAGTCGTTGTACATCACGTCAAAGCGCTTCACCGCAAAACCGTCGGCAACGAATTTCTCCTCCTGCGGCCGTGCATGCATCAGCACGACGTCGACTTCGCCCCTTCGTGCCCCCTCGAGCACCTCGTCGGCGCGCCGCGCGATCACCGTCACCTCGATGCCGGTCTTCTCACGGAACATCGGCAGCAGATAGTCGAGCAGGCCGGACTCCTGCGTCGCTGTGGTCGTGGCGAGCACGATCGCGCGGTCCTCCGCGGATGACGCTGCAACGCCGGCGACGAGGCCGCAGAGAAGCGCGAGTGCAACGGAGAGGCGGCGGACGGCCATGATCGGGTTCCCACTGGCTATGACGCGATCATGATGCTGATGGATTGCGCCGCACTCGTGACGCGTTTGCACATTGTGCCCGCAGCGTCGGGAAATTCCGGCAATGCGCCGCGCGCGAAGACCGCAAGATCCGCACCACGCGAGCGATTCAGGATCGTTCACCAAGGCAGAGATCGCGCGTGGGGATGTGTTGCAAAGCAGCGAGATGATCGGGCATGGTCGTGGCGGACAAAACTTGAAATGCAGAATTCCACCTGCGTCGAACTTCAAAAAGAAGCAAGAATTTGCATAGGAATGCAGGATGGAATTCCTGACGACCAGCGAAGCCGCCGACTATCTTCGGCTCGGCGAACGCAAGCTTTACGAACTCGTCACCACCGGTGCGATCCCCTGCACCAAGGTGACCGGAAAATGGCTCTTCCCGCGGCACGAACTCGACCTCTGGGTGCTGTCCGGACTGGCGCGCCCGGCCGGCATGCTGATCGCGGAGCCGCCGCCGGTCGTCGGCGGCAGCCAGGACGAGCTTCTAGATTGGAGTCTGCGCGAATCCGTCTCGGGCCTGGGCTCGATGAGCGAGGGCAGCGCACGCGGGCTCGAGCGCTTACAGCGCGACGAGGTGATGGCCGTGGCAATGCACTTCCACAGCGTCGACGCCGACGGCAATCTTGCCGCCGAGGCCAATGCGACGGTCCTGCGAGACGCTCCGGACCTGCATGATGCATTGCTGGTCGCGTTCGCGCGCCGCGAGCAGGGTCTCGTGCTGCCGCCGGGCAATCCCAAGCGGCTGCGCGGCCTTTCCGACGTGCTCGCGCTCGGGGCCAGGATGGCGATGCGACAGCAGGGCACGGGCGCGCAGATGCTGCTCGATGTGCTGCTGAAGCGCGCCGGCGCCTCGACGCGCGATTTGCGCCGGATCGAGATGCCGGCCCTGACCGGGCCGGATCTCGCCGAGATCGTTCGCGCGGGACAGGCCGATTGCGGCATCGCGACGCGTGCGTCCGCGCGCTCGGCCGGCCTCGATTTCGTGCCGCTGGTCTGGGAGAACTTCGACCTCGCGATGCGGCAGCGCAGCTATTTCCGCCCCGCTATGCAGGGCCTGATCCGGTTCCTCGGCGAAAAGCGGTTGCTCCAGCGCGCCGAGGAGCTGACCGGCTACGATCCCTCCCCGGCCGGACAAATCCGCTTCGCCGCCTGACGTTGACGCCCGCCCCCAAATAGTTGCAAAAGAAACCAATTCAGCCGGGCCATACCCGGGGGTACACCGGCCAACGCGCCGGATCAGGGGAGGACAAATATGAAGCCAACGAGATTTGGACTGCCGGTCGCTGCCGGCTTTGCAGCGACGTTCCTGGCGGCGACGCTGCTGCCGGGCGCCGCAATGGCGCAGGTGTCCGACGACGTCGTCAAGATCGGCGTGCTCACCGACATGAACGGTCCGGCCTCGGCGCCGACCGGCCAGGGTTCGGTGACGGCGGCGCAGATGGCGATCGACGATTTCGGCGGCACCGTGCTCGGCAAGCCGATCAGCATCGTCGTCGGCGACCACCAGCTCAAGGCCGATATCGGCGGCGCCATCGCGCGGCGCTGGTACGACGTCGACCAGGTCGATCTGATCGTCGACGTACCGGTCTCCGCGGTCGGGCTCGCGGTGCAGAACATGGCCAACGAGAAGAAGCGGCTGTTCATCACCCACTCCACCGGCACCGCCGATTTCCACGGCAAGTTCTGCTCGCCCTATGCGATCCAGTGGGTGTTCGACACCCGCGCGCTCGCGGTCGGCACCGCGGACGCGGTGGTCAAGCGCGGCGGCGACAGCTGGTTCTTCATCACCGACGATTATGCCTTCGGCCATTCGCTGGAGCGCGACGCCTCGGCGGTCGTGACCGCCAATGGCGGCAAGGTGCTGGGCTCGGTGAAGCCGCCGCTGGCGACGCCCGACCTCTCCTCCTTCGTGCTGCAAGCGCAGGCCTCCAAGGCCAAGATCATCGGCATTGCGGCGGGTCCGCCCAACAACATGAACGAGATCAAGACCGGCTCCGAGTTCGGCGTGTTCAAGGGCGGCCAGCAGATGGCGGCGCTGCTGGCGCTGATCACCGACATCCACGGTCTGGGCCTGCAGGCAGCCCAAGGGCTGTTGCTGACGACATCGTTCTATTGGGACATGGACGACAAGACCCGCGAATGGTCGAAGCGCTACTTCGCCAAGATGAACAAGATGCCGTCGATGTGGCAGGCCGGCGTCTATTCGAGCGTGATGCACTATCTCAACGCCATCAAGGACACCGGCACCGACGATCCGCTCAAGGTGGCCGCCAAGATGCGGGAAAAGCCGATCGAGGATTTCTTCGCCCGCAGCGGCCGCTTACGCGAAGACAATCTGATGGTGCACGATCTGTGGCTGGTGCAGGTGAAGACGCCGGAGGAAAGCAAATATCCGTGGGACTATTACAAGATCCTCACCACGATCTCGGGCGACAAGGCGTTCGGTCCGCCGGACCCGGCGTGTGCGATGGTGAAGAAGTGAGGGTGTAGCGACGCCGCGCTGACGGTGGACCCTCTCCCCTTGCGGGAGAGGGTGGATTCGCGAAGCGAAGCCGGGTGAGGGGTCGTCTCCGCGAGTCCAACTCGCTGTTGAGTTCGCGGAGAGATACCCCTCATCCGGCGCTTCGCGCCACCTTCTCCCACAGGGGGAGAAGGAAGGAAGCGCGCCACTTCACCACCCCGATCTCGCGAAAGTACTTGATCACGCCGGGATGGATCAGCTCGGGCTTCGGCGCGGCGGCGACGGTGTTCGCGGCCGTAGTCTCGCAGGCTTGGGCGAGCTGTTTGCAGAATGTCGGCTCGACACCGTGAAGCGTCTTCGCCAGACGATAGGCGACGTCGTCGGGCAGATCTTCGCGCGTCAGGACAAAGCTCCAGGACCCTAGCGAGGCGATCGGCCCGGACTGGTTCGGGTAAGAGCCGGCCGGCACGGTGAGCGGCTTGAGGAACGCATGCTTGGCGCGGATGCGGGTGATGTCCTCGGCGCTGGGCGCAATGAAGCGCGCCCCCGATGCGCTCGAGGCCACCGCCGCAAAGCCGGGCCAGCCGATGCCGGCGCCCCACAGTGCTGCGACGCGACCATCCTCGACCATCGCAGGGCCGTCGCCGGCGCGGTCGAGATAGACGGCCTTGAAATCCTCGTCCTGCTTCAAGCCGAGACCATCCAGCACATAACGCGCCAGGATCGGCAGGCCGGAGCCCTTGGCGCCGAACGCGACGGGCTGACCGACGAGATCGCGGATGGTCTTGTAGGGACTGTCCGCGCGCACCACGAACATGCCGGGGTTGGAATAGATCGCGGTAAGGATCTTCAACCGTACCGGCGCGCGGCCGATGCCGGCAAAGGCTTCATAGGCCGGCTCGCCCGCGACCAGCGCGAGATCGAGCGCGCCCTTCTCCAAGAGCGGAATGTTCTCGTTGCTGCCCTTGGTGTTGCGCGGGGCGATGATCACTTGCGGATCGGCTGCGTTCATCGCTTGCGCGAAGGCGTTGCCATAGAGCGGAAAGCCGCCGCCGGGCGTCGCGGTGCCCAAGCTGATCGTCAGGCTGGGAGTCGTGGTCGGAATGGCGTTGCCTCCGGTTTGAGCGGCGGCGGGGCTTGAAAGCAGCGCCGCGCCGAGAACAAGGGTGATCGCGAATCTCATGGTCGGTCCCGGCGGGGGCGCGTCAACATCGACTTGCGGCGATGTAGGCAGCGCCCCGTTTTTGTGAAAGCATGCAGCCCAACGACAATAGAACAATGGGAGGCGTCATGTTGCGAATTTTGCGTAACAGTGTTTTCGGGCTGGTTTTCCTTGCAACGCTGTTGGGCGCCGCACCTCCCGCCTCCGCCGCTTATCCCGACCGTCCCGTGCACTGGATCATCGGCTTCTCCGCCGGCGGCCCGGTCGACATCGTGGCGCGGATCATGGCGCAGTGGCTGACCGACCGCCTCGGCCAGCAGTTCATCGTCGAGAACCGCACCGGCTCGGGCGGCAACATCGCGGCCGCTGCCGCGATCACCTCGCCGCCGGACGGCTACACGCTGCTGTTCGTCGCGCCCAACAACGCGATCTCGACCTCGCTCTACAAGAAGCTGCCGTTCGACTTCCTGCGCGACACCGTGCCGGTCGCGAGCATCATGCAGCTCACCAACATGCTGGTCGTCTCCAACGCGTTTCCCGCCAAGACGGTTCAGGAGTTCATCGACTACTGCAAGGCCAATCCCGGCAAGATCTCCTTTGCCTCGTCCGGCAACGGCACCTCGGTGCACATGTCGGCGGAGCTGTTCAAGGTGATGAGCAAGTGCGACATGGTGCACGTGCCCTATCGGGGATCTGCGATCGCCTTCCCCGACATCATCTCCAACAAGGTGCAGCTGATCTTCGACAACCTGCCCTCCGCGATGGAGCAGGCCAAGGGCGGCAATGTCCGCGCGCTCGGCGTGACCTCGCCGCAGCGCTGGCCGAGCGTGCCCGATGTGCCCGCGATCGCCGAGACGTTGCCCGGCTTCGAATCGGTCGGCTTCTACGGCATCTCCGCGCCGAAGGGCACGCCGGCCGACGTGATCGAGATCCTCAACAAGGCCGTCAACGAGGCGCTGAAGGACCCGAAGCTGGTCGCGCGCCTCACCGAGACCGGCGGCATCCCCAAGCCGATGACGCCGGCCGAGTTCGGCAAGCTCGTCACCGACGAGACCGAGAAGTGGCGCAAGGTGGTGGAGTTCGCCGGCGTGTCGGTGGACTAGGCCTGCGGAACTGCCGCGCGCCTGCAGCGCGCCAACGCGACATCGGAGGGGATCGGAAGACCCCTCTCCAACAAAATGTGCGAAAACAACCCCATGCACAGTAGAAAGATCTTGGCATTACAAGGGGTTACAGAATCGAAAACCGAGCCCCCTGGCGCGATTGCCAGAGGGCGGGGACGAAGGCTCGGCGAGATGGGCTTGCGCCGTCGGGCAAAACAGGACTATAAGGGCATCATCGCCAATTTCGGTTATTCAAAAATCCCAAGGCTTGCCGCGCCAACGTTTGCAACCGCCGGCGCCAGCATTGCACCCCCGCCTCCGTCCCTGTAAACGAACCGCGCACCGTTGCCGGCCGCAGCTTTCGCGGCCGTCTCGCGGCGGGGCCTGTAGCTCAATGGTTAGAGCCGGCCGCTCATAACGGTCTGGTTGCAGGTTCGAGTCCTGCCGGGCCCACCAATGAAAGCACTTTTGTGCGGACCGCTTTGCCTCCCGAACGTTCTTGCATGGCAAAGTGGCTCCCTATGTGAGGTTCAGTTGCGACCAGAGGAATAGACTGCCGGCCGCTTGCGTCCCAAATCCTACAGACGTCTCGAACGGCCGTGGTATCGTACCGCGCAGCAGACTTCGCCGAATGGTAGATCGTCTGAAGAATTCACTGTCCGAACTGGAGTCGCCCACCTGCATGAGGTGCAGGATCGAGATGCGATGGTTCATGTCGAAGCTGGAGCGCCAAGAGCCGGTAACCACGATGGTCCATGGCTTTGTGAGTCCGGTGCGAAGGCGTTGCTGAAACCGAAACCGAGTTCAAGCCCGTCCGGGTTGTCCCTGACAAGCTCGCGGCGCCGAGAGCCGTCGCACACGCGGCCTAAGAAGGTATTACCGCACTGAAGTCCGGAGTACCGAGCGACGAGCAATCCTTCCTCGGAACAGCGCGGCTGGGCGGAACGTTGGCCTTCCATGGAAGCCTTTCTGCACCGCCTCTTCACGGCCAAGTCAGATTTTCCGGTCTGGGTGCGCTACCTCCTCACCCTCGGCCTCGTCGGTCTCGCCTTTTTCGCCAGGGTGATGGCGGATGAATACCTTCGATCCTACCCGCTCCTGCTTTTCATTGCCGCCATCTTCTTGTCATCTGTCCTTTTCGGCCGCGGGTGTGGAATTGTTGCGACAGCCGCGGCCGCCGTTCTCGCCATGACGTACCTCATACCCCGGCCGGCCTCGACCGCCGGGGGACGTTCTGCTCCAGGAGCTCGCACATCGAACGCGGGAACGACCTCGCCACTATCGTATCGATTCTCAGGCTGCAGGCCCGCTCCGAAACCGACCCGGGCGTGCAGAGGGCGATTGCGTCCGCGGTAAGCCGGGTGGACGTCGCAAAGGTTCACGACCGGCTGCGCGAGACGGCGGACACCAGCCGGATCGCGCTGGCGCCGGACATCGAGTCCTTATGCGCCAGCCTTGCGGATTTTCACCGGGGCGTGCGCACGATCTCGATCCGGGTCCGCTGCGAGGACATCTGGGTGAGGAGTTCGCAGGCGGCCTCGATCGGGCTGATCGTCAACGAACTGCTTCAAGTACGCATTTCCGGAGGGCCGCCACGGCTCGGTGGAGTCGAGCTGCGGGCCAAGGAAACCCACGTTCAGGGACGACGGAATCGGTTGCTCCGCGGAAGCGAAGAGCGGACTTGGCACTCGGCTCATCAACCTCCTCGCCACCCACATGAAGGGCACCGTCGCGAGGAAGCCTCTTTCGCAAGGCTGCGAGGTGCAAGTCTCGATCGCGCTCGACAGCTGAAGACCGCGAAGCATTTTCGGATTTCCTCTGCAACCATGGACGGCTTGTGACGTAGATGATGTCGGAGCTTGCGAGAACACTATGGTCGATCGATCACCAAAACACGCCGAGGAACTGGACCGATTCCGCAAGCTTCACGCCGAGACGACGGATCCTTTGGCTGCGCGGCTGCTGCAGGACATTATATCCGAACTCGAAGCAGATCTGAATCCGCAGCGGCAGGAGACCGGTTCGAAGGTGGAACGCGGCTAGTTCTCATGCTCCGCCACGGCCGCTTGGATCGCTCGGTCAAGACCATCCAACTGGAAGGGCTTGCGCAGCATCGGTCTATTCTTGAAGCCCTCGGGTATATCTTCTTGCCCGTAGCCACTCGCGAAGACGAACGGAACAGATCTCTTCGCGAGAATTTCCGCGACGGGAGTGCTTGTCGGACCTCCGAGGTTGATGTCTAGGATGGCAATATCGAAGGCCGGATCGTGCGCAAGTCGCACCGCATCCTCGATCCGCCCTGCCTCGGCGACGACAGCGTGTCCAAGCTCCTCGATCATGTCGACGAGCATCATTCGGATCAAGGCTTCGTCTTCGACGAGGAAGAAAGATCGTCTGGGGCGGTTCACGTGGATCCTTGGAGAAGGTCGATGCTCCCGCAGCGGCCGGCACGACGCCCGGAATTCACGAGGGAAACGGATAAACGACCTCGACCGGGGTCGAGGTCGCCAACCTATGGGCTAGGTTTTGCTCCCGGCTGGGGCTTTGGGGGGCAAGGGGGCCGAGAGCAAGGACTCGACGCGGTGGAATGCCGATCGTTCCCTTGCGGATCGACGTAGCGCTCTCAGAACCTCGTCGTACGCGTGATGAGCCTGAGCCTGACTGCTGCGCGAGGCTGATCGGCTGCCTATCGTTGGCAGCCACACGAGGCCCGCTGGAGCGGCAGACTGAACTGTCGATCCATCCAGAATGGCGCCGCCCTTGCGGGCGGCGCCTAGATCATCGATCACCAGCGGCCGGTACCGAAGCTGAAGCCGATGCTCGGCCCGCCTCCGTAATAGCCGTATCCGCGATCGTAATAGCCCGGACCGCCGTAGGAGCCATAGCTCCTGCGCACGACGTAGCTGTCATCGTCGCCGTAGTAACGCTGCACATAGCGGGGACCGCGGGTGCGGAAGCAGCGGCCGTACTCGTTGCAGACCAGGCGAACCTGATCGACGTTTGCCGCCTCCTCCGATCCAACCAGACTGGGATTGAGCGGAGCTGCCGAGGCCGCCGACGCGAGCATGGCGGTGGCCGCAAACGCTACGAGAGCAATAGTCCTCATGTTCGTTCTCCTTATTGTGACGAGATCAATCGATCTCTTCGATGACGCGACGTTCCTGCGGTTCGACGATGTAAGTCCGGCTATCCCGGTTGATGTACCGGTACTCCCGCAGGCTCGGTGCGTCGCGATAGACCTCCTCGGGGAACGTCTCCACGTCTACGTCTGCCGGCAGGCGCTCACCCCTGCGGATTTCGGTGCGCGCGGTGCTGCCGGTGGTCTGCCGCTCGCGCTCGACGGGACGCGCCTCGGAACGCGCCTTGGCGTGCTTGCGGATCACTTCGCGATCGCGATCGCTGAACGTCACCTTGCGCTGTTCGGTGCGGGCCGGCGCAGCCGCGGTCGAACGACCCGAGTACGGGAGGACCGCGACGATCTGGTAGCTCGAAGGCTCCACGATCACGATCTCGTCCTTCACCAACACGAAGTTGTAGCCTCTGTACTGCGGCACGACCTCGACGACCTCCGCCGGGAGCGGCTGCAAGCGGACATCGCGCGGCACCGCCGTGCCCACCGACAACGAGAAGTTCACGTTGTTGAGGGGCTGCACGTTCAGATGCGAAATCGACGTGCTGATCCGGGTCCGTTGCTGATCGTTGATGTTCACCGACGCGTTCACGTTGGTGTTCGAGGAGCGATCGGCCGTGTTCTGCTGATTGTTCGGCTGCTGCGCCGTGTTGGTCGAACCGCTGCCCGCCGGGGACTGTGCCTGGTTGTTGCCCGGAGCAGGCGGATTGGCGCTCTGCGTCTGGGTATTCGTGTTCGAAGGAGAATTGGTCTGCGCCTGGTTGGAAGGCGTAGTTGTCTGATTGGACGGCTGATTGGTCTGAGCCTGGTTGGTCGAGTTGTTCGAGGCAGGCGCCTGCGTGGTGTTGGTGCCGGTACCCGAATTGGACGGCTGGCCTGCAGCGGTCTGACCGCTCGAGGACGGCGACTGCGTCTGGGCCGAATTCGTCGAAGGATTGGCGGACTGTGCGGATCCCAAAGATGAATTGGTCGGCGAAGTCGACGGCGTCGTGGATGTGGAATCCTGCTGACGAGACGGCGGATTGGAGTTCGACGTGCTCGGAGAAGACTGGGCAAAAGCGGAAGTCGCGATCGCGACTGCAGCGGTGGTAGCCAAAAATAAACGCTTGTTCATCTGAACCTCCTTAATGCGGACGTCGGACAACCTGGGGCGAGACGCGTGGTTCCATTCGGGGAAAACTAGGCAATTGCGCGAGATGTGCATTTTCTTTTATTCCGAAATTGTGCAAATCGTGAGAGTGGGAACTTCGGTCGCGCAGCGTCGTTGGCAATGACTACTTACGAGTCATTTTCACTTTGAGGAGAACACCATGAAGAAGCTTATCGTGTGCGGCGCTCTTGCCGCTTTCGCCCTCGGCACGCAGGCCGCCAGCGCCGCCGAGTTCTACATCGTGCGCGATGCCACCACCAAGAAGTGCACCATCGTCGACACCAAGCCGACCACAACCACCACGACGGTCGTGGGCGACGGCGTCTACAAGACCAAGGTAGAGGCAGAGTCCGCGGTCAAGACCACGAAGGTCTGCACCGAGCAGTAATAGTCGCGACGGCGGTAAGAGCCGTTTAAGCATTCTGACAACGATTGGAGGAAAAAATGCCCGTACTGATTTTGTGGGCCGTTCCAGCCGTCCTGGTTGTTGGCGGCGTCGGCTATTTCCTGGTTCACATGCACTGAGCGGATGACCCCGCACGGATGAACGGCCCGCCCAATGATTTGGGCGGGCCGTTTTTCATTGCGCCAGATCGGTACACTAGCCCTGTGGGCACAAAAAAGGGCCCCGTAATGGGGCCCCAATTCGCCGAGAGCACTCGTCGCGCTTAGTTGTAGTCCGAATATTTGAACTGCGGTAGCGCCTTCAACTGCTCCTTATTGCCGCTCATGACGGCGTGGTCAGGAACCCAATCGTTCGCGGTGCGGTTCGTCGTGGTTGTGGACGCGGTCCCGGTCGTGGTGGTGTCGCGGGCCGGGGTCGACGTGCCGCTCGAGCTCGTTCGAACCGGCTCTTCAACGAACTTCAGCTTGTCCATGGAGACCGCGATGTCGTGCTCGCCCATGCCGAGGAAGCCACCGATGCCGATAACCACCGCGTTGATCTTGCCGTTCTTGTCGACGAGCAGTTCGTTGACATCGCCGAGCTTCTCGTTGGCCTCGTTGTAGACGTTCAGGCCCATCAGCTTCGAGGCGCGCCAATTTCCCTTGAACGCCATCTTCGCATCGGCGGGGTGGGCGGTGGCCGCCGGCGCCGTGCGATCGACGGGCTGAGTGGATTGCGCGAAAGCAGCGCCGCCGATCACAGCAGTGCCAAGCAACGCGACGGCAAGGAAGCTTTTCATGGATTATCTCCTCCAACGTGAGCCGCATCCGTTCGGATGCCCGGCTTCAACGCCCCGAATTACCGCTTGTTCCCGACGGGGAACGGATTGCCAAGGATTCGATCGCGCCTGTCCGACAAACCAGCCGCGCAATAGATCTCTCACGCGAGGCGTCCTCTGCGAGCGACCAAGTCGCGATATCGGGCGTCGTACTCCTTCGCCATCCGGCTTGCGGCGAAGCGCTCCTCGAACCGGGCGCGGACCACTCGTCTGTCCAGCCGGCCCAGTTCTTTCACTGCTCTGATCGCCTGCTCCTCACCGTCGACGATGAAGCCCGTGACGCCATCCTCCACGACTTCCGGTACCGAGCCTGATCGATAAGCGATCACGGGTGTCCCGCAGGCCATCGCCTCGATCATCACCAGACCGAACGGCTCGGGCCAATCGATCGGAAACAGCAGGCCCGCTGCGTTCGCGAGAAACGGCTGCTTCTTCGCGTCGTCGACCTCGCCGACGAGCTGAACCGCCTGGCCATCGATGTTCGGCTCGAGCTCGTTCTTGAAGTAGGCCGTCTCCGCCCGAGGGATCTTGGCCGCGATCCGCAGCGGCATCCGGGCCGCGCGCGCGATTCGTATAGCGTCCTCCGGACCCTTGTCCGCCGTCAGCCGCCCCAGAAAGGCCAGGTACGAACCTGGTTCGTAGGAGGGCCTAAACATGTCCTTGGTCAGTCCGTGCTGGATCGTCGCGATCCAGTTCGCTTCCGGAAGCGGCCGACGCTGGTCGGCGGAAATCGAGACGAATGGAGCGTCCGCAAAGGCACCGATTACCTGGGGCAGGCCGGGCAGATCGAGCCGACCGTGCATCGTCGTCAGGAAAGGCACGCCGGTCCGGCTCAGCACCGGAAGAGGCAACCAGTCGACGTGGGAGTGGATCACGTCGAAGTCGCGCGCGCGCTCGGCGATGGCCTCGATCAGAAGCGCGCAGGCGGCGTTCGGATCCGCACCCTTCCGCCCCAGGCGCAACGCGCGCGGCCACACCGCGTGGAGCTTTCCCTTCGTCTTCGAGTCCCCGCTTGCGAACAGGGTGACGTCGTGCCCGGATTCGACCAGTTCGTCCACCAGCCAGGCTATCACACGCTCGGTGCCGCCGTAGAGCTTTGGAGGTACGCTCTCGGCCAAGGGAGCAAGCTGGGCAATCCGCATCGGCTAGGCCCCGAACACGGACCGCAGGACCGTGACGATCCCAGCGGAAATGAGGGATGAAATCGCAAGCAGCGTCCAATTGGGCCTCGTGCTTCCACGGACCACGCGCGCTGCGAGCGTCTTCACGATCGTCAACATTCGTCTGGAGGAAGCCGCTGCAGGTAGGCTATCCCAAGCCAGCGAGTTCTTCGGTATCGCTCTCTCGCGCTTCCGACCTGCTGTGGAGGTGGCGCTCCAGAAGGCAGCGCCGGCTGTCATGCGCATCGACCTCGGGGTGCCGCGCCCGATACACCGTCCAGGCGGTCTCCGTGGCGTTCTTCAAGACGACTTCGTCGACCATACTTACTCTCTCCGGAGACCGAACCCAGTCGCTGCCAACTCAAGGCAATCTGGAAGGTTTCCAGTTTTTCCGGAAGTATACGAAAGGAGGTGAGTCAGGAGGCGAGGATCCATTGCCCCCTCGCCGCGGGGGTGCAGCTGCAACCATTGCCTATTTTTCCCGTTATCGACAGGGCGCAGCAATGTGAAAGGAATCTCGATGAAGAAGATCGCGATGTCGGCGCTGCTGGTCGGCGCTCTTGGTCTGTCCTCGGTGGCCGCCACGTCTCCTGCAGAAGCCCACTGGCGAGGGGGCTGGGGACCGGGCATCGCCGGCGGCCTGTTGGCCGGCGCTGTGATCGGCGGGCTTGCCTCGTCGGCGTATGGATGGGGACCAGGTTATGGCTACTACGGTGGCCCCGGCTACTATGGAGCGGGCTATTACGGCGGACCCTATGCGTACGACTACGGGTATGACGAGCCGTATCGCTGGGGTGGCGGGTACGCCACCACGACTTACTACACGGCGCCCGTCTCCTACGGCTACCGCTACCGTCGAGTCGTGCGACCTGCATACGCCTATTACCGCGGATCCTACCCGGTCGTTCGGCACCGCTGGCATCGCCACCACTGGTGAGAGCGGTCCGTCTGAACGCAACGAAGGCCGCGCACCCGAAGGCGCGGCCTTTTCTTTCCGCTTACCACAATCCACCGGAAAAACGGGTCGTGCCGTTCGAAGGCAAGGCGTCGTTCGGGCGCTCTCGTCGCCGGCCTCGTCGAGCGCTTTGGATGCGGGCGCGCCTGTGATGCGATGCGTCCGGGCGGTTCTTTCTTGACCTCGGGCTACGGGTGGCGCAGCCGCGCGGAGAACGAGGGCGAAGCGTGGTGTCCGGCGTAGATTGAACGAAGTGAGAGCGAAGACGGACGAACTGCTGCGAGGCGGGCGAAGGCGGCTGCAACATCAATTGCTTGGGCCGCCACCAAATTTTTCGGTGGGCCGGCTGATTTTGTTGGTGCCAGACATGATCAATATCACGACACTCCCCGTTGCGACACGCGATGTCCGCGAGCGCATCCAGCGGCGGATGTGTGGCGCCGCTTCGGCCTCTTTCACACCTGCCTCTCTCATTTCGGGACTGACCATGCGCAAGCTTCTGGCAATATTGCTGATCTCGTGCTGGGCCAGTTTGGCTTACGCACAAAAGGCCGACCTCATTGTCACGAACGCAAAGCTCGTGACGCTGGATCCCGCATCGACGATCGCGCAGGCTCTCGCAGTCCGCGACGGCAGGATCGTTGCTATTGGCGGCAACGATGCCGTGGAAGGCCTGATCGGGCCCGCGACGCGCCGGGTCGACGCAGGTGGACGCACCATCATTCCGGGATTGATCGATTCCCATATTCACGCCGTGCGCGCCGGCCTCACCTACGCAACCGAGGTCAACTGGATCGGCGCAAAGACGATTCCCGAGGCCATGGAACGCTTGCGCCAGGCGGCAACAGCGCCCCCGGCATCCTGGATCATCGTGGCCGGCGGCTGGAGCGAATTGCAGTTTACTGAGAAGCGGCGGCCGACGCTCGCCGAGGTGATGGCGGCCGTTCCCGACAATCCGGCTTACATCCAGCTGTTCTATTCGGCGGTGCTGATGACGCCAAAAGCGCAGCAAGCCCTCGGGATGTCCGCGGATCAGTTGCCGGCCGGTATCACGACTGAGCGCGCCGCATCGGGCGACGCCACGGGGTGGCTCAACGGCTCCATCGTCAGTATCTCCGCGCTGTTCGATCGGCTGCCGAGGCCGAATTTCGAAGAGAATGTCGCCGGGACCCGGCAGTTCTTCACGGAGCTCAATCGTCTCGGCGTGACCGGGATCGTGGATCCCGGCGGCTTCAGCATCTATCCCAGCCACTACGCGGCCTTGCAAAAGCTCTGGCGTGACAAATCATTGTCGGTTCGCGTTGCCTTCAGCCTGTTCGCCCAGAATGTCGGCGCGGAATTCGACGAGTACAAGACTCTCACGCCGTTCCTGCCGATGGGATTCGGCGACGACATGCTGCGGTTCAACGGACTAGGCGAGCGGATCACCGGCGCCATGTACAACAACAATGCGCCTGACGCGGCCGCCAAGGACAAGTTCCGCGAGATCATTCGCTGGGCGGCCAAGCAAGGGATGACAATCACCATCCACTGGCAGGAAGACAAATCCGTCCATCACCTCCTGGACCTCTATGACGAGGTCAACAAGGAGACGCCGCTCGCGCCGTTGCGCTGGTCCATCGCCCATCTCGACAACACCTCGCCCGAGACGCTGGCGCGCATGAAAGCCCTTGGTGTCGGCTGGACCATGCAGGACGCGATGTATCTCGGAGGCGACCGTATCGTGGCGCAGGTGGGCGAAGCCGCCCGCAGCATGCCACCCATCGCCACGGCGTTGCGCATGGGAGTCCATGTCGGGGCCGGCACGGATGCGCATCGGGTCGCATCCTACAATCCGTTCGTGGCGCTGCAATGGATGCTCGACGGCAAGACCGTCGGCGGACTCTCGACGCGCGGCCCGGACGAAACACCCAGCCGCGAAGATGCCTTGCGCCTCTACACCGTGGGAAGCGCGTGGTTCTGCTTCGACGAGACGCGGCGCGGCACGCTGGAGACCGGCAAGCTCGCCGACTTCGCGATTCTCGATCGGGATTTCCTGTCCGTCCCCGTCGAGCAGATTGGCGCCACGGCGTCTCTGCTGACGGTCGTGGGCGGCAAGGTCGTCTACGCAGCGGATGCTTTCTCGAGCGCAAAATAGAGCTGGAGGCTTGTTGTTCAAGGCAGCTGTCGGCTTACCGGCGCGATTGCATCTTTGCGCGGTTTCCGCAGGTGGCCATTTCGCACCAGCGACGGGATCTGTTCTTGGTGCGATCGATGAACAGCCAGTGGCAGTCGTGCTGTGGACATCGTTTCAATCGGTCGAGTTCGTCGCCGCGCAGCAGGTCGACCGCAGCCCAGGCAAGCGGACCAAGGATCCGGTCCCCGTGCGTGAATTCGATGGTGGCCGGCGAACCGGTCAGCAATGCGGCCGTGAAGGTACGGGCCGCAACATCGTGGATCACCGCCATGCCCAGCGCCGGCGGTTCATCGCCGTCCGCGATCGCAGCGCCTACTTTGTCGATCGCGTTGCGCAGGCGCCGGCCATCTTCGGCCAGCAACGCCCGCTGCCTTGCATTAAGCGAAAAATCGACGCCCACCAGTCCAGCATCCCTTGCCCAGGCCAGCATTCCCTCGGCGTCGCGCAAGTGATCGACCTCTTGGTCCGTGCCGCGCCAGCTGATCGTGTTGGCGAAATCGAGCGCCAGATTCCCCGCTACGCGGTGAAGCGGCGGCGGTCGATCGGCGATGCTGCGCAAACGCTTCACGTCGGACGTTCTTCCCAAGGCCGGAGCAGCGCCATCGCGGCGGCCACCAGCATGAGGGCAGCGCCGCCGATCTCGAGCCAGCCGATCGCCTCGCCGAACAACCACGCACCGGTGCCAAGCGCGATGATCGGAGAGACAAAGGCATACAGACCTGCGCGCATCGTACCCCATTCACGCAGCAGCACGAGATAGATCGTATAAGCCACGATCGTTCCGAGCAGCAACAGGAACAACAGGCTGCCGATTGCCGCCGGAGTGAGGAAAGCGTCGAGCGTGTCTCTCGATACGGGTTCCAGCACCAGCGAAAGGCCGAGCAGGGCGGCGCCGCCGATCGCCGCCTGCACCATCGTCAGCGCCAGGGGCTTCACCGGACCGACCAACGGACGCGCGACCACGCTGCCGACGCAATAGCTCACGGTCGCGGCGACGATCGCCGCGAGCCCAAGGCCGCTCGCATCGGACCCGGCCCCGAGCCGCGCCCAGAACAGCCCGATGACACCGACACAACCGATCGCGAGCACGACGGCATGATGCCAGGTCGGCCTCTCCTCGCCGGTCAACGCGGCGAGGGCAAACAGCAGGACCGGAATCAGGGTAAGGTTGACCAGCCCCGACAGCCCTGATGGCACGTGCTGCATCCCCCAGAACAGCAAGCCGTAGGTGCCGGTGTTGACCAGCAGAGCTGAAACGATCGTTGGCCGTGCGCGGCCTTCGGCGAATGCGGCGCCGGTGCCACGCACCCCGATGGCCAGCAGTGCGGCCGCCAGCAGGTATCGCGCGGCGGCGAGCAGCAGCGGGGGCAGATCGCCGAGCCCGACCTTGATGGCGGCCCAGGTCAGCCCCCAGATCAACGACATTGCGGCGAACAGGACAAAGTTGCGCACCGTCGTGCTCAGCGCATGCCGTACCGATCGACCAGAACGCGGTGGATTTCCACCCTTTGAGGGAGTTCGATCAGGAGTTCGGGATCGCGGTCGAGGTGATGCACCTTGGTCGGCTCGGCCTTGGTGAAGGCAGTCATTGCCTGCATGTCGGACCAGTAAGAGATGGTCGTGAACCATGTCTCCTCGTCAAGGTCCTCGCGCAGCAGCTGGACGCCGAGCGCCGTCTTCTCGAGCGGCGGAATGCCTTCAGCGCGCAGATATTGCTCGTAGCTGTCGGCGATGTCCCGCCGGGTACGACCACGCCAGATTCGTGCGATGGAAGGATTGGTTGGCATGCTTGCTTCCTCCTTTAGGCGGCGAAGGGACACCAGCGCGGCGAAGGCCGCGCCGTGGGACGATCAGGCATGGACACGCGCAAGGAAGGCGCGGACCAGTGGCAGCGCCTCATCGAAATGCGTCTCGAGCAGCCAGTGTCCGGCGCCGTCGAGCAGGTGCAGATCGACATCGGGCAAGTCGCGGCGATAGGCGCGGGCGGACTCGGCCGGCATGTATCCGTCTTCGGGGCCCCACACCACGAGCGTGGGGGGACGGTGCTCGCGCAGATACGCCTGATAGCGCGCGAACCAGCCGAGATTCTCCTCCAGCTTCTCCATCAGCCCGACGCAGACCTGTCGGCGCACTGGCGTGTCCATGAGTGGCCAATGAAGCTTCCAGAGGTCGGGCGGCACCCGGGAAGCGACGTCGTCCGCCACTTCGCCAATGAACTCCGCACGAAAGCCATCCTCGCTCACGGCCTCCTCGAGCGGGCGGTGCCTCGCCGGCGTCTTGTCCGCCCACCAGGCCTTGATGGTCGCGTATTTCGGGCCCAGCACATCCTCATAGATATCGCCGTTCTGGATGATGAGCGCGGCGATCCGCTCGGGGTGAGCGATCGCGTGCCTTAGCCCGATCTGGGAGCCGTAATCGTGGAGCCACAAGGCGTATCGTCCGAGGCCGAGCGCATCGGCGAGGCCGGCCAGCACGTCTGCATAGGCATCGAAATCATAGGCGAATTCCGACGGGTCGGGCGTGCCGCTGTAACCAAAGCCCGGCCAGTCGAACGCGATCGTCCGCCACCGGTCGGCGAGCGCCGGCATCAGCCGGCGGAACTGGAAGGAGGAACAGGGATAGCCGTGCGGCAGCAGCAGGACCGGCGCGCCGGCGCGTCCCGCTTCGCGATAGAAGATCGACATCCCGTTCAACGCCAAGCGCCGGTGCGCGAGCCCGCTCGCCATTCAAGGCCTCCATCATCTGACACCACCTAAATGCATTTAGGCGGTGAACGTTCCGACGCCGTGGAGCCGTGTGGCGACGAACAATCGGCGCGATCACGCGCCATCGTTGTGCGGGTGGTGCCGAAGCCGACATGAGCGTAGGGCTTATCTGGCACCGTTCGGCTGTTCCGCTGGGCTGCCCCACCAGAAACGCTGCGTGTTCTCGCCGAGAACCCGCCCATACAATGCTCAATCAACCGCCCTTTCGCGGCAGGAGCCGTCCATGACCAATGAAAAAGGCCCGAACATCAAGAAGAAGCAGAAATGCAAGAACTGCGAAGGCAAAGGCCTGCTCAAGAAGGGCGACAAGGTGGTGAAGTGCCAGCGCTGCAAAGGCACGGGCGTGCGGTGATGATGAGGTGATGGCCTCCAATGCGGACGGCGTACTTTCCCAGGTTGCGCAGGCTCGCGACTGACGTGCACCGCATCTGACATCACGATTGGCACTTCCTGCGGCAAGAGGCGTTGCGGTCTTTTCGAGGGAGCTGCAGATGACCAAGACCGACACGGAGGGCGTAAAGACCGGGACACCGCCGACGGGTTCGGCGGCGCTCAACCCCGGGGATGAAGCCGCACCGGGGACGATGGGCACCGGCGAAGATGTGTGTCTGGATTGCCATGGCAAGGGGCGGATCGACGGCGCGCCCTGCGTGACGTGCGGCGGCAGCGGGACCGTGATCCGGGCCGTCGGCGGGGCCTGAGCAAAGCGCGGGCCGCGCGGCGCTTGCGCCCGGCTGTGGCTTTCGATCGCGGCTTCATTGTTCCAGCAACGAACGGCCCTCGCCCGTGTTTTCCGGATGCGAGACACAATGAGGCGCGCCATGACCAAGGATGCCGGACTGAAGCCCGACGATTTTCCCATCGAAGCCGACAAGGACAAGCTCAGGACCCACAAGGGCGAGCCGGTGGCCTCGGCCGAGTCGGAGAAGATCGCGGATCAGATCGCCGAACGGCTGAACGAGCATGCTCACCAAGAAGAGCAGGATCGTTGGTCGGCCTAGGCAATTCGCCTTGCCGACACCCATCCGGAAAGAGCAACGGATAGTTTGTAGGACCGAGCTCGCAGGAACGACGTCGTTGGAACGACCTGGGGCCGTTGCGTATTGGGCCGCGCCGGGTCCTTGCGATTCCGGCAATGGCGGCCTCGGCTCGAAGCCCCGCCCCCGGGCCACAGGCCGGGGCCGCCTGACGGGGGATCGGCCCGGCATCTCAGGCCGTCTTGGAGGACTGCGCGAGAGACCATGGAGGCGCCCACACCAGGGATGCAAAACCCGCTTCGACAGGCGCGGCTCTACGGCTACCTGATCGAACGCGAGGGCGCGCTGTTTCATCCCGGCGGCAGCCACCCGCTGTGCAGCGCGGGCATGACGCGACGCATGATCGAGGCGGGCTGGCTGGTGAAAGCCGGCGATCGCTACGAGTTGACGCCGCAGGCGCAGGAACGGATCGCCCCGCGTGCGATGAGCTCGGGATGACTCATCGTCGCTGTCGCGGGATTTCCGCTCCCGCCCAGGAACAGGTGCGTGCCGAGATCTTTGCCTCGGCACGGCATGTGACGACGTCAAGCACAGGAGCGGACATGAAAAAGCTGGTTCTCGCAGGGCTCGTTGCGGCTCTCGCATTCCCCTCTTCCGCATTCGCGCAAGGCGGCGCGGGTGCGTCCAGGACCGGGTCGAGCATCGACTCCTCAGGCACCGGCGGCACGACGGGAGCGGGAGCCTCCGGCCTCAACACGTCATCGGACAACAATGGCGGCGGCGCGAACGCACCGGCCAAGTCCTCCACGACCCGGCCAGGCGACAACGACACCAGGCAAACCCAGGGCGGTCAGCAGGCCATGCCGGGCTCAGGCTCGACGGGAGCGAACCGCAAATAGGCGCGCCGCGAACCGCTGACCGATTGCCCTCACGCAAAAGGCCCGGATGATGATCCGGGCCTTGTCTCGTCACCACCAGGGATCCCAATAGGGCGGTGGAGCGTAGGCGTAAGGCACATAATAGGCCCGCCGCACGACGCGCGGTCCATAATAGCCGTAGGGCGGGCCATAGAAGCGCGGGCCATAATAGGCATCGGCCGCCAGCCCCGCCGCAAGCGCACCGGCAACAAGACCGAAGCCGATGCCGGGACCGCCCCAATGGCCGTGCCAGCCGCCGCGCCAGCCATGGGCTTCCGCCGGCGAGGCCGCCGCCACGAACAGGGCCGAGATCATCGTCAGGACTAAAGCAAGTTTCTTCATGTGCGACTCCCAGAACTTGGAAACCGACCGCAAAACGCCAGACCGGAATTGAAGTTTCCGAGCGTTCCGGAAAATTTTGCAGCGAGCCGACGGACGCAAATGCGGCCGCCGGCCGGACGCGGGGGGGGGGGGGGGCCCCCCCCCCCCCCCCCCCAAAAAAATAAGCGGTTGTTTCCCATTTAAGCGAATGCCCACACCGGGTGT
>NZ_JBVVPP010000012.1:122485-172104 GCF_055811315.1 Bradyrhizobium sp. MI1.4
CCCCCCCACAAACCCCCCCCCCGATTATTTCTGGCGCCTCGTCCCATTAAATTTGGCCCCCCCCCCCCCCCCCCGCCCGGGCGGCCGCGGGGGGGGGGGGGGGGGGGGGGGCGCCCCCCCCCCACGGCCATGCTTACACATGGTGCTTACTTGCCTTTGATCGCGATGCGCCTCACCTTCTGTTGTGCCGCCGGTGACTTCGGCAGGGTGACGGTGAGAACGCCGTTGTTGAAGGAAGCCGCGACATTGTCCTGGTCGACGTCATCGACCGGAATGCGCCGCTCGAAACGGCCATAGTAACGCTCGCTGAAGAGACGCTCCTTGTCTTCCGTTTCACTCTTCTTCTCGCCGCTGATCGTCAGCACGCCGTTTGCAAGCTCGACGTTGACGTCCTTCTGTTCGAGACCGGGAAGCTCGGCGACGACCTTGACTTCCTTGTCGCTCTCGTCGAGTTCGACGTTCGGCCAGCCCATTGCGGTCGAGGAGCCGAACGGACTGAGATCAAAGCTGCGGAAGGCGTCGTCGAACAGCCGGTTCATCTCACGATGAAGCGCAAGCAGCGGGTTGCCGGCTTCGCCGCGTTGAACGGCCATGTTGCGTGAGCCGTTGTTCCACGGAATGAGATCGCGTAGTGCCATTGTCGTTTCTCCTTATCTCCTGTCTTGATTGTCGATTTGCGCAGCTCGGCGCGCGGCGAGGGCCACGCACGCGCTGCAAAGCCCGGACGATCAACTCGTCAGGCCGCCTGCTAGTGCTCGATTTCGGATCGGCATTGCCGGCAGCATCGATCGCGATGCGACGCGGCGGAACGGCGGTCGAAACCGATGGTCGAACGCCAGAGGGGAGACATATCGTCGGTTCTCATAACCACATCCTCCTGTGAGCAACATGGATTAAGAGCATCACCGGGGCGAGCCCCGATGGCCTCGCCGGACCCTGCTTTGGCGTCCGGCACCGCACTCGCATGCGGCTGCCAAAAGAATTAGGAGGCGCCGATTTGGTTTCAAGAGCCGGCTGCCAGGCGTCCGGCGATAGCAGCCCGAACCTTTTCGAACGCGCGCATTTCGATCTGCCGCACCCGCTCGCGTGAAACGCCATACCGTGCCGCGAGCTGCTCAAGTCTCAGCGGCGGCTCGGAGAGCCAGCGCGCCTCGAGAATGTCGCGCTCGCGCGGCTTGAGGACGTCCATGGCGCCGGCGAGGGCTTCACGCCTCCGTCTGGTTTCTTCCCGCTCGGCGTATTCGGCTTCAGGACTGGACGCGGGGTCGACGAGCCAGTCCTGGACTTCCCTGCCGTCGGCGTCGCGCACCAAGGCATTGAGCGACAGGTCGCCGCCGAGGCGCCGGTTCATCTCGATGACGTCGTTCTCCTGCACGCCGAGCCGCCGCGCGATCCGGCTGGCGTGCTCGGGACGGAGATCACCATCCTCCAGGGCGGAAATTTCCGCCTTGGTCCGGCGAAGCTTGAAGAACAGCTTCTTCTGCGCCCCGCTGTTGGCAATCTTGACCAGCGACCAGGACCGCAGGATGTATTCCTGGATCGACGCCTTGATCCACCACATCGCGTAGGTCGCGAGCCGAAAGCCCCGCTCCGGCTCAAAACGCTTGACGGCGTGCATCAGGCCGACGTTTCCTTCGGAAATGATGTCCGCAACCGGCAGGCCGTAGCCGCGATATCCCATCGCAATCCTGGCAACGAGCCGCAGATGGCTTGTGACGAGATGATAGGCTGCCTCGCGGTCGCCGTGCTCGCGCCATCGCTTGGCGTAGGCGATTTCCTGATCGGGCCGCAGCATCGGAAACTTGCGAATTTCCGCCAGGTAATGTGTCAATCCGCCCTCAGACGACAGCATCGGAACAGTTGCAGTGCTTCCCATTGCCCACCTCTTCGAGTTGGTCTGCTTACGCTCCAAAATCGACATGACAAAAAATGGTTTCGGCCGACGATGTAACGACCGGTGGGGCCGGCGCGTGAGTTTGCGGCGGCTCTGGCCGGGTCACGAGATAGAGCTCGCCCGCCACCAACAGGAGGGCAGCGACGGCCAGGGCCAACATGCCGAGCACCAGATCGCTGTAGTCATCCATGCGCGTTCGAAAGTATGTCGATGTCGAAGATCGGCAGCCATCGCTTTTGGCTGTCCGCGACGTCGAACGTCGTCACCGGAATTTTGTTCCGGACTTTCGGCGCCCCGCCGGGACGCGGCCTCACCCCGCCAGCGAATTCCTCGTCGCGCGAAGAATATCGTCCGACAGCTTGGGATCGTCCACGGCGCGGGCAAGCACGAGGGCTCCCACCATGGAGGCGGCGGCGGCGAGCGCCTTGTCCTCGCGCTGGCGTGGCTTCAGATCGGCGGCCATTCGGCTGCTCAGCAAGCCGATCACGCCGCGCACGCCGGCGGTGAAACGCTGCTTCAGGCCGCCGCTTTGACGTGACACTTCACAGGCGAGCGCAGCGAAGGGGCAGCCGGCGGCGGGATCGTCGCGATGCCCCGGCGAGAGATAGTGCGAAACATAGTCCTCGAGCTCGAAGGCCTCGGGGAATTCCTGACCCTTGGCGTCGATCGCATGGGCCACCGCCTCCTCGACCAGCCGCTCCTTGGAGCCGAACTGGCTGTAGAGGCTGCCGTGCGTCATCCCGGCCGCCTCGGCGAGTGCGTCGACACCGACGCCGGCGATGCCGCGCTCCCGCAGCAGGCGCGAGGCAGTCTCGAGAATATGCTCGCGATTTTTGGCGGCCTGTTCCTTTGAGACGCGCATGGGACCGATCCTTAGAGGCGGGGCTTGACTTTTATAATTACGATCGTCATGTATATCAATAGTTACGATCGTAATCAAACGATTTCAGGCCCGGTAGTGGCGTCGGAGAGGCATTATGAACAGGATTACACCGAAGATCGCGCTAGTGACCGGCGCCTCCTCAGGCATCGGCCAGGCGACGGCGGAGCGACTCGCGAACGCCGGCTACAAGGTGTTCGGCACCAGCAGGCGGGGCGCGCAGGCGGGCAAGCAGGCGTTCGAGATGCTGGCTCTCGACGTCACCAGCGATGCATCGGTGGAAGCCGCCGTCGGCGAAGTGATCCGGCGCGAGGGTCGCATCGACCTGCTCGTCAACAACGCCGGCTTCGGCGTTGCCCCTGCCGGCGCGGAAGAGAGCTCGATGGAGCAGGCGCGCGCGATTTTCGAGACGAACTTCTTCGGCCTGATCCGGATGACGCGCGCCGTCGTGCCGCACATGCGGCGCCATGGAAGCGGCCGCATCATCAACATCGGCTCAGTGCTCGGCTTTCTGCCGATGCCTTACGGCGCGCTCTATGCCGCGACCAAGCACGCCGTGGCAGGCTATTCGGAATCGCTCGACCATGAACTGCGCACGCGGGGCATCCGGGTCTCCGTAGTCGAGCCCGCCTACACCAAGACGCCGTTCGACGCGAACTTCATGGAGCCCGACGCCACGCTCGACGAATATCGCGAGGCGCGCGCCGGCGTGACCAAGCGGGTGAACGAGGTGATGGCGACGGCCGAACAGCCCGGCGTCGTGGCCGATGCCGTGCTGAAGGCCGCGAGCGCGGTGCGCCCGCAACTCAAATACGCGGCCGGCAGCCTTGCGAAGCGCCTGCGATTTCTGCGCCGGTTCGCGCCCGCAGCCCTGGTGGATGCCGGAATCCGAAAGGATTTGCGGCTGGATGCGACGGCGGCGCCGCAGCCCGCCCGCACCGCGCGGGCTTTCTGAGGGCCGCAATCTTGCCAGTGCGAAGAACCTTCGGACCGAGAGAAAAAATGAGAGCCCTCGTGTTCAAGCGCTACGGCAAGCCGGACCAGATCGCGTTGGCCGATATCCCGCGGCCGACGCCGAAGCCGAACGAAATCCTGGTCCAGGTTCATGCCGCGGGGTTGAACCCGATCGACAACATGATTCCGAAGGGAACGTTCAAGCCGATCCTGAAGTTTGAACTGCCGGCCACGCTGGGCAGCGACCTGGCGGGCGTCGTCGTCGAGGTCGGAAGCCGCGTGACCCGCTTCAAGCCGGGCGACGCCGTCTTCGCCAGCATCTTTGATCTCGGCACAGGCGCTCTCGCCGAATTCGCGACCGTGCCGGAGGATGCCGCCGCGCTCAAGCCGCCGAACCTGGACTTCGTGCACGCGGCCTCGATCCCGATGGTCGGCCTGACATCGTGGCAAGCTCTTAGGGAGCGCATACGTCTCAAACCCGGCCAGAAAGTCTTCATCCCCGCCGGCGCCGGCGGGATCGGCACGTTCGCGATCCAGCTCGCGAAATATTTCGGCGCCAAAGTGGGGACGACGACCAGCACTGGAAATATCGATCTGGTGCGCAGCCTCGGGGCTGACGAGGTGATCGACTACAAGATCCAGCAATTCGAGGAAGTGCTGCGGGACTACGACGCGGTGCTGGGCACGCTCAGGGGCGATGCGGTCGAGACATCGCTTCGGATCCTGAAGCGGGGGAGCAGGATTGCCTCGCTGGTCGGGCCGCCGGACGCCGCGTTCGCGCGCGACCGCGGGATGAACGTCGTCATGGTGTTCCTGTTCGGATGGCTGAGCCGCAAGATCATTCGCCGCGCCGGCAAGATCGGCGCGGAGTATTCGTTCGTGTTCGTGCACCCGGACGGCAGGCAACTCGCCGAGATCGGCGAGCTTCTCAAGGCGGAGCGTATCCGGCCGGTGATCGACAAGGTCTTTCCGTTCGAACAGGCGAAAGACGCGCTGGCCTATCTCGAAAAGGGACGAGCCAGGGGGAAAATCGTCGTCCAGATGAGATGAGGGCGTGGATCCGCCCCGCGCGCAATCGCCTCAGTCCCCACCCCGCCACCGCTCCGGCACGCTCTTGAGCCCACACCCTCGTTCATCGTCGTTTCGAAAACGCAGATGCGTTTTCCGATACGCACGATCGCCCATGTCGGGCCTGATGCAATCTTCTGCATGATACCACATCATTGCTGCAGCGCTCTCATCAGCACGGGAAGACAGAATCCATGATGTCACAATCTGACGAGTCCGCGCCGATGGCGGACATTCCGTACGGTGAGCGGACGAAGATCACCATCGAGCGCAAAGGCCACATCGTGCTGATCGGCATCAACCGGCCTGGCATCGACAATCGGCTGGACCCGGAGGCGACAGAGAGCCTGGCGAGAGCCTACTACCAGTACGATCGAGATCCCTCGCTGCGTGCAGCGGTTCTGTTCGGCTACGGCGAACGCTTCTCCAGAGGCGTCGATGTCGACGCCTACAAGGCATTTGTTCAATCGGGAAAGACGATGATGGAGGGACCCGGCTTCATCGACCCTCTCGGGCGAACCAAACCAGCGCTCACCAAGCCGCTGATTGTCGCGGTGCATGGCGATACCTGGAATATGGCGCACGAAATCTTCCTCGTTGCGGACATCCGCATAGCATCGGAAGACACGGATTTCGGCCAGGACGAGAACACGCACGGCCGCTTTCCCGGCGGCGGCTCAACCGTTCGCTTCCCACGAGAAGCCGGCTGGGGAAATGCCATGCGGTTCATTCTGACGGGCGATCATTGGGATGCGAACGAAGCGCTCCGGATGGGAACGGTTCAGGAGGTGGCAACAAACCGCGACGCCGCTCGCGCGAAGGCCGTCGAGATCGCCGAGAAGATCGCCGCATGCGCTCCCCTCGGCATCAAGACCTCGATTGCGTCCTCGCACCTTGCGCTCGAAGACCCCGAGGCCGCGCTTGCCCAACTTGGCGACCAATATCGTGCGCTGCTCACGACCAGGGACTTCCAGGAAGGGCGGGATGCCGAGGCACAGAAGCGTCCACCCGTTTACGAAGGACGGTGAGAGCTTCACCCACTCTCACCCCTCCACTCTATAGAGTCTCCATTTTTCCGGCACGCCCTTGAGCCGGTGAATGCCGTGATCTTTCAGGTTGATCGCCGACTGCGACGCCATCAGCTCCTTCACCGCGCTCGACACCAGCACCTCGCCGGCGCTCGCCTTTGCGGCGACGCGGGTGCCGATGTGGAAGGCGAGGCCGACCGCCTCAGTGCCGCTCACGGTGTATTCGCCGGCATGCAGGCCGACCCTGATCTCGAGGCCGAGCGTACGCACGGCCTTCTGGATCGCGGTCGCGCAATTGATTCCGGCGGCCGGCGTCTTGAACGTCGCCAGCACGCCGTCGCCCGTCGTCGTGACTTCCTTGCCGCGCGAGCTCTTCAGCTCCTTGCGGACCGCCGCGTAATAATGGCCCATGATCTTGGTCCAGCGGACATCGCCGAGCTTTGCGGCTTTTGCGGTGGAGCCGACGATATCGACGATCAGGATCGTGGCAAGCGCCCGCTTGAGCTCGGTGTTGCCTGCGGCCGGTCGGCGCCGGAGCACGATCGCGCCGGTCAGCGGTTCATAGCGATGATTGCGGCGCCGCGCGATCGCGGCCTTGGCGTAATCCTGGGCACGCTGCGCGCTGCCGCAGCGAATTGTCTTCTGCTGCGGCAGACGCGTCCAGTAGACCTTTCGTCCGTCACCCGCGCCGTGGACTTCCACGGCGCCCCATTTCAGGAGGATCGCCGTGCCAACGCGCCGGACACACCACGCCTTCGACGTGTAACCCGATACGTTCGACTGATGGATTCCGATGCGGAGGAATTTTGGCATGTACTGCGGCCGATCGATGACACGCTTGGACGAAACGCTTGGTTGCGCTTCGCACCGAGCGTAGTCACACAATCCTGCGTTGGCAACAGGACTCGATGATCGCCCGCTGCTTAGCCGGGGGCCTCCGTCATCTTCAAAACGCAAAAAGCTCGATCGGATCGCTGAAGCCGCGCACCTCATATTTTCCGACATGCTCCAGCTCGAACTCTCGCTCGACCAGCTCGGCAAAGTCGCGTGACAGCAACACTTTCTTTCCCAATTGCTTGGTCAAGGCTTCGAGGCGTGAGGCCATGTTGACGGCGGGACCGATCACGGTGAAGTCGAGCCGGGTGGACGATCCGATATTGCCGTACATGACGTCGCCGACATGGACGCCGATGCCGTAGTTCAGCGGCGCTCGGCCGGTGCCGTCGTTGCGCGCGTTCAACGCGATCATGGCCTGCCTGGCTTCGGTCACGGCATGCAGCAGGTTTGCGCAGGCCTTGGGCTCGCTCAGCGGAAAGATGGCGAGCAGGCCGTCACCGATGAATTTCAGGATCTCGCCGCCATGCCGCGCGATCGGCTCCGACATCGCGTCGAAATAATCGTTGAGCAGATCGATGACGTCGTCGCGCGGCCAATTGTCGGAAATCTTGGTGAAGTCGCGCAGATCGCAGATCATGATCGCGGCGCGCACCGTCGTACCGGTACCGCGCCGCGTGGCGCCGGCCAGGATGAGCTCGCCGGCATGAGAGCCGACATAGGTCTCGAGCAGCGTTCGCGCCAATCGATTCTTAACGCGGATCTCGCTGACCAGCGCCAGCACAGGCAACAAGTTCTTGAGGGCAGCGACATGGGTGTCGTCGAAGCCGCCGGGCCGGTTGGTCGCGAAGGTGACGAGATGGCGCTTGCCGAGCGTATGATAGAGCGGCCAAGCCACATAGTCGGTGAGGCCCTGCGCGCGCATCTCGCGGTAGAGCGCGTGCTTGCGGCCGAGCGCTGGGTCCTGCTCGAGATTTTCGCGCAACTCGGTCGCGCCGTCGAACATTTCGTTGGCGGGACTGCCGATATATTCAGACCGCTCGCGGACGTCATGGTCGACCCGTGCAATCTCTGCCTCGCGCATGCCGTCGGCCCACATGAAGCGGGCGCCCAGCCATTGCGGGTGCTGGATCAGCACGTGAAGGGTTGAGCGCGCCAGCGGAATGCCGGCCTGCTGAAGCCGGATGCACATCTCGGCAAAGATATTGTCGATAAAGCGCTGGTCGCGCGTGCCGTTGATCAACCAGTCGACGACGCCGTCGGACAGCGTGGCGGATTTGTTCTCTGGCGCGGTCATATCTGCCCGTTCATATCGTGGCCGCCCATATCGTGCTTTGGCTTTTGGGCGGCGGCTGCATCAGGGCAGATATCGTGCTCCGGCGCGACGGCGTCAACCTAGCCAGTTGCACGGATTGTGCGCATCGCTCTGGTGGGCTGGAACGCCGTTCAGCCGACGATCTGGATAGAGCCCAGCACGGCCAGCCCCGAGACGAGCGCAAGCGTCGATGCCCCCGTCAGTTCGACTTTCAAGGTGTTTTCGTGCGAAATCGAAAAATCCGTGCCTTCGAGACGGATAGTGCAGTCGCCGCGCGCCGCATAAATTAGATGCGTGCCGGCGGACAATCGCCGCTCACCGGGCTCCTTAAGCGCTTCGAGCTCAAGCGCGACCGCACCGCGCCGGCCCATCAAATTCACCACCTCGACTCGCCCTTCCTCGAGCCGGGTCACGATCTCGAGCTCGCCGGTGAAGCGCACCGTCGTGAACGGCTCGCGCTCGTCGAATTCCTCGGTGGGCGACTTCAGCACCAGCCCGCGTCCGCCGACCACCATCTGCAGGCGGTCGATGCCGGGCATATGGGAGAATGGCCCCGGCGCCACAATCGGCGTGGTCGCGAAGCGCCAGAGCAGGCTGTCCCAATCCTTCACGGATTCAGCGCGATGGGCATCCGCAATATCGGTGAAGATGCCGCCGCCGTTCTTCCAGGGCGAGCGGGCGTAGTCTTCGGATTTCAGCAATGTGGTTTTCATGCCTTTGAGGCTTATCAGATGAGCAGGCCCTGCGAAACTGTCGCGTCGAGCCGCAGCCTGTTACGGATCGACGTCACATCCCGCTCAGGCCGCTATCGACCGCGAGCGTTTGCGCGGTGACGTAGACGCTCTCGTCCGAGAGGAAGAACAGCACGGCATAGGCGATTTCCCAGGCGGTGGCCTGGCGGCCGAACGGGACGTGACCCTTGCCGCGCGAGGGGCGGCCGGCGCCGGCCTCGCGACCGTTCGGCGTGTCGACGAGACCGGGATAGACGAGGTTGGCGCGGATGCCGCGGCGCGATCCGAGATGGGCGATGTTGCGCATGAGGCCGCCGAGGGCGGCTTTCGAGGAATCATACACCGCCATCTGCGAGCCGGCCTTCAGAGCGGCGATGGAGGAGATGAAGACGATCGATCCGCCGTTGCCGAATTTCGGCAGGCCCGCGCGGCAGCACAGCATCGGACCGCGAACGTTGACGTCGTAGATCGCATTCCACTCCTCGGGGCTGACGGCGTCGAGGCCGACCTTGCCGAAGGTGCCGATGTTGAGGACCATGCCGTCGAGCCCGCCCATGGCGCGATGTGCTTCCTCGATCATGCGCTGGACGTCGGATTCAGAGGTGACATCGGCCGTGATGGCAAAGCCCTCGCCGCCTTCGTCGGTGATGTGCTTGACGGTCTGCTGCGCGGAGGTGTGGTTGAGATCGGCGACTGCGACCTTCGCGCCCTCGCGCGCGCAAGAATGCTCATGGCGCGGCCGTTGCCGATCGGATCGGTGGCGGCGTCGAACACACGCTGGCCACCGCCGGCGATCAGGATGCGACGCCTCTCAAGGCGTCCCCTGCCCCGCGCTTCGCCCAGCGATTCCGCGCTCGGCGGGAGAACATAGCGCTCCGGCCTGGTCTCGGAATTCTCACGCATGCGCGCCGCCTATCTCTTGCCGCTGTCGTAGACCTTCATGCCGGCTGCCGGGTCGAGATCGGTCTCGGTCGCCTCGGTGACACGCGCCATCATCATGTAGAAGCCGAGCGCGACGATGGATTCGACGATCTCCTGGTCGCTGAAATGCGCGCGCATGGCGGCGAAGATCAGCTCGGGAACGCGAACGTGCTCGACCACTTCGCGGCCGAATTTCAGCAGCGCGCGCTCGGCCTCGCTCAGGCCGGCGGCATCGTAGTCGGCCCGCTCGACCGCATCGATCTGTGCTTGCGTGCAGCCGATTCCGAGCGCGATCGGCACGTGCTGGCGCCATTCATAGGCACCGCCTTCGAGCTGGGCGGCCTGAAGGATCAGGAGCTCGCGATGGACCGCACTGAGCTTCTGCTTGTGCAGGATCGAATTGCCGAGCCGCATCGCCGGGATCATGTTGGCCTCGGCATGGGCCATCATGCGGAAAATATTCAGCTTGACCGGCATGCGGTCGAACGAGGCGCGGATGTCGCCGCTCGTCGTCTCCGGATCAATCAGGGGCAGCCTTGCCACGAGTCTCTCCCTTGGCTTTTCGTTTCTTTTTGTCCTGTGTCCCGCCATCCGCCGCGATCAGCGACAGGAAGAAGGCGAGATAGCAGTCGATCGCCTCGATCACCTTCGGCCGCGGCGACGGTGCCGCGCCCATCACGTAATGCTCGAGACGGATGTAGATCAGCCCGGCCGCGAACAGCCGCGCGGTCTCGCGTGGGTCCGGCGTCGAGACGAGACCGGCGAGCGCAAAGCCGCGGAAATAATCCGTCATCATGCTCTGCTCGCGCGCATAGAAATGATCGGCGAATTTGGCGCGGATGCCGGGCACGCGGTTGCGCTCGGCGGTGATCACTTTCTGGAACTGGTGCTCGCGCGGATCGGACCATTGCTCGACGAGATCCAGTGCAAACTGGCGGCAGAACGCGGCGGGCTGGCGCGCGAGCTGCTTGTAGCGCGGCTCTTCCAGCCGGCTCGCCGAGCTGGCCGGGCCGTGCTCGCTGACGATCGCCTCGAGGATCGCGGCCTTGCCGGCGAAGTGATTGTAGAGGCTGCTCTCGCGAATGCCGACGCGACGCGCGAGCTCGCGCATCGAGGCGCCGCCATAGCCGCTCTGCGCGAACAGATCGAGCGCCTCGGCGAGAATGCGCGCGCGGGTCGTGGGCGCAGCCGCTTCCGCCGCGCTGGTGGTGTGGACAGCCATGCGGGCTTGACTAACGAACGATCGTTCGCTAGTCAACCGCCGGCGCGGTCGCTCGTTCGGTCTTGCGCTTCAACTCCGCTCTCAAAAGAAGCGGAGAGCAATCTGGGGAGATCAGGTCATGGCGCGCTTCGTCCATTTTCGTCTGCTGCGCGCCGCAACTTTGTCATTGGTCATAACGTTCTCGGCAATGCTGCCTGCGCGGGCCGAGGATCCGGCCGCCTATCCCACGCACAAGATCAGGATGCTGCTGCCTTATGCGGCCGGTGGCGGCGGCGACGTGATCGGACGACTGCTCGGCGACAGGATGGGCAAGACGCTCGGACAGAGCGTCTATATCGAGAACCACACCGGGGCTGCCGGCACGCTCGGCACCCAGATGGTCGCGGCGTCGGCGAATGACGGCTACACCATCACCGTAGGCGGCATGACCACGCATGTGCTGGCGCCGGCGATCTATCCGAAACTGCCTTACGATTCGATCAAGGATTTCACCACGATCGGGCGCATCGGCACGTCCTCGATCATGCTGGTGGCGACCAAGGATTTTGCCGCCAACGACATCAAGGGCCTGATCGCGCTGGCCAGGAAGGGCGAGCCGATCCAGTACGGAAGCTGGGGCGTCGGCTCGACCGGACAGTTCTGCGCGGAAATCCTGATGCAGCAGACCGGAATCAAGATGGACCACGTGCCGTTCAACGGCATCGCCAAACTGGCCGGCGATCTGCTCGGCGGCCACATCTCGCTGGCGACGCTCGACATGGCGACCGCGACGCCGCTGGTGAAGGACGGCTCGATCAAGGCGCTGGCCGCCTGCGGCGAACGCTCGCCGAGCCTGCCGGATGTCGCAAGCTACAAGGAACAAGGCGTGCCGTTCGACCGCAGCCTGTCCTGGGCGATGTATGCGCCTGCGGGGCTTGCCGAACCGATCGCAAGAAAGCTGTCCGCGGCGCTGAAGGACGCGCTCGCCGATGCCGAGGTGAAGGAGAAGCTGCTGGGGCTTGGCATCACGCCGCAATTCGTGCCGGGCGACGAGCAGCGTGACATCAACGCCCGCGACATCGCGGCCTGGAAGCAGGTTGCCAAGGACGCGGGCATTGAACTGAAGTGATCAAGCTGACAAGAGGAGCGCGGGCATGAGCCGCATCTTCGGCGCGGTACGCCAGAACGGTTATGTGGTGCGGGACATCCACTCCGCGATGAAGCACTGGATCGAGGTGATGGGCGTCGGTCCCTGGTACTACATGGACCGCGTCAAGACCGACTGGTTTTGCCATCGCGGCGAAAACTCCGCCGTCGAGATGAGCATCGCGCTGGCCAATTCCGGCGACCTCCAGATCGAGCTGATCCAGCAGCGCAACGACGCGCCCTCGCTATATAGGGAATTCCTCGAGTCCGGCCACGAAGGCCTCCAGCACATGTCCTACTGGAGCCACGACTACCAGGCGCTCTACGACAGGGCGCTCGGGCTCGGCTACAGGATCGGCCACGAGGGCCAGATCGGCGGCGACAGAGGACGCTTTGCCTATTTCGACACCCAGGCCCATCCAGGCACCGTGATCGAGATCTCCGACATCAGCGGCACCAAGGGGCCGTTCTTCGAGAAGGTCCGGCAGGCGGCGGCCAACTGGGACGGCACGCGGCCGATCCGCGAGGTCGGCGCAAGCCGATGACGCCGGCGGCCAGCAAGGCGATGCAGGCATCGGCCGGATTCACCGCGCTACTGGCGCGGTAGACGGCAATCCATGGTAACGTGAGCCTCGTCTCCGAACTTCAGCGAGGCAAGCATGTCCAACACTGACAAGGTTTTCGCCGGCTCGATCCCGAAGCTTTACGACGAATATCTGGTGCCGATGATCTTCGCCGTTTACGCCGACGACATCGCAAGACGTGTCGCGGCCCGGTCTCCCTCCGTGCTGCTCGAGATCGCGGCAGGCACCGGCGCCGTGACGCGCGCGGTGGCGGCGGCGCTGCCGCGCGGCGTTCGTTATGTCGCGACCGACCTCAACGAGCCGATGCTGGCTGTCGCGGCGCAGCGTCAGGCAGACGACGATCGCATCTCGTGGCGCCAGGCCGACGCATCGGCCCTGCCCTTCGACGATGCAGCCTTCGACGTGGTCTGCTGCCAGTTCGGCGCCATGTTCTTTCCGGACCGCGTGAAGGCCTACGGGGAAGTGAAGCGCGTCCTCAACGGCAATGGCACGTTCGTGTTCAACGTCTGGGATCGCATCGAGGACAATGTGCTGACGCATGAAGCGACCGTCGCGCTCGAAAAGCTGTTTCCCGACGACCCGCCTCGTTTCATGGCCCGGACGCCGCACGGCTATCACGACAAGGCCGTCATCAGAACCGACCTCGAACGCGCAGGCTTCCGTGACATATCGATCGAAACGCGAGCTGAAATAAGCCGGGCCCCGTCGCCCGAGCACGTCGCGATCGCGCTCTGCCAGGGCACGCCGCTGCGCAGCGAGATCGAGGCACGCGATGCCAGCAAGCTTCAGGCTGCGACCGACATCGTTGCCGAGGCGATCCGAACGCGCCATGGGTCCGGACCGATCGAAGGCAAGATCCAGGCTATCGTCATCGAGGCGCGGCGATAGTGGCGAGCTTCGATCCGCCCGCTCCTACCAGAAGCCCCGCTGCATCGGCTGTGCCGGCTGATAATATTGATACTGGCCGCGCCGGCGCGGATTGACGGGCTGCGGATTCGGATCGCGCTGGAAGAAGAAGCCGAAACCGTTGCCGCCATTGTCCCAGCCGTCATCGCTCGCCATGGCCATCGGAGGCGCGGTCGGCTTGCGCGTGATGAAACCGCCCTGGGGCTGGTTGCTCAGCACTGCGACGAACTCGGTGCGGTAGTTGGTCTCGCTGCTCAGCGGCTCGTCCGAGATGATGATCGAGGAGCGCGGCAACGCGGTCGGCGCGATGCGATCGAGCACCTCCTGTGGGATGGTGATGCGGTCGAGTGCGTTCCTGGCGTTGTCGCTGTCTTCGATCGTGACCACGCTCCAGCGCAGGCCTGTGTCGGTCTTCGCCATCGCGGTGAAGATATGCGTGCCGAGCGGCTGATCCGGATTGCGGATCGCGACGGGAACCTCGATGCTGGTGTCGAACACCTCGCCGCCGCCGTCCGGTGCCGGCTTGTGCGTGTTCCGCCGCACGTAGAGCTTCTGCGTCGCGCGGCTGATGTAGACCGAGACCGGCTCGAGTGCGAGCTTTGCGTCGGTCGCGGCCTTCACGGCATCGGCCTTCCTGGCCGCTGCCGCCTTGGCGGCCTCTTTCGTGGCAGCCACCGCGTCGCGCTTCGGTTGTGCGGCGCTCTTGGCGGCATCGAGCTGCGTCGCCGCGTCGGCGGCCTTGGTGGCGGCCTTCTGCTTCAGCTCCTCGGCCTTGGCGCGGGCCTGATCGGTCTTGGCGGCCGCGAGCTGCCTGTCGGCGAAGGCGAGCTCGGCGTCGGCGCGGGTCTTCTGCTGTTCCAGCTTGCGCAACGAGGCCGGCAGCGATGCCGCCTCTTTCGCGGCCGCCGTCGCGGCCTTCTTGGCCTCGTCGGCCGCCCTTGTGGCCTCCTCGGCCTCGCCGGAGAGCCTGCCAATTTGGCCCGGCGCCGCCGCAATGGCGTCCCGCTTCGGCATGAACAGTGCGGGATGAACGATGTCGATCGGAGCCGCGTCGTTCGGCGAGATGATCACCCGCATCCCGATGTTGGTCTTGTCGAACAGGCCCTCCGCAAAGCCGAACGGCATCCGCACGCAGCCATGCGAAGCGGCGTAGCCGGGCAGCGGCCCGCCATGCAGCGCGATGCCGTTCCAGGTGATGCGCTGCATGTTCGGCATCCAGGCGTCGTCATACATGGTCGAGTGGTGGTCCTTGTCCTTCTCGATGATGGCGAAGACGCCGGCCGGCGTCTCGCGTCCCGTCGTGCCGGTGGACACCGGCGCGCGAAAAATCCAGCCCTCGGCGTCGTAGAAGGTGACCTGCTGGCTCTTGATCGACACGATCGCCATGATCGGTTCGCCAGCCTCGCGCGGTGCCACCGCCTCGGCCGGCTGACGCGCCTGCTTGGCCGCATTGGCCGGAGCCACGGCCGCAAAGGCGAGCATTGCCGCCAGGGTCACAATTCCGGGGGGCCCCCAACGCCGCATCGCCACGGTGGATTGCGCCGTTGTCATCAGGTTTCTCATGCCATCCTCGGTCGAAATGCCAGTCCGCCGGTCATTGATCAGATTGCGATCTTTGAATTAAGAAATCGCCGCCGCCTTACGTTCCGTCTGTGGCGACATTCGGCACGTTCCGGCGATAAATCTCATATACGACGGTTAACGCAGGCGGAAGGGCGCCGCGCGGCCGAAGCTGGCGGTCTATCGCTGCGACAGAATGACCGGGGATCGGTGACACGGCTGCCAGCGCCCGGCGTCGGACGGCGAAGCCACGTTGAACGGCCGCTAGACGCCCATCGCGTTCCGATCGCGCGAATTCACGCCGGTCGGCGGCCGCGCGGGGCGGCGTAAAGCTAAGCCACTGGAGTCAAGGCTGCCTTTTCAAACAAGGCTGCCTTGCCAAACAAGGCTGCCTCTCCAAAGGAGACGAGCCGCTGCCGTTCCTCGTCCCACAAGGTCAGCCGCACGGTCCGCAAACTCTGGAGCAGCGTGATCCGCCCGACACCAGCGAACTGCGGATGGTCGCGCAATACGTCCTGCAAGCGATAGCAGGGAATTCGACTGGACAAATGATGGATGTGGTGGACGCCGATATTTGCCGTGAACCATCGCAAGACACCCGGCAATTGGTAGTGAGAGCTGCCGTGCAGCGCGGCGTCGTGAAAGTTCCAGGTCTCGTCGTGGGCCCAATGCGTGTGCTCGAACTGGTGCTGGACGTAGAACAGCCACACACCGATCGACGCCGCCAGGACAACGATCGGCAGATGCACAAGCAGCAACGGCCCATAGCCGACCAGCCAGATCATCGTGACGGCGAGAACCGCGAGGGCGATGTTCGTGCCCATCGTGCTCAGCCAGGGTTTCCAGCCGCGACGCATCATCCCGACCGGCAATCGGTGCTTCAAGATGAACAAATACGAGGGACCGGCGCCAAACATCACGAGGGGATGTCGATACAAGCGATACAGCGTCCGGCGCCATCGCGACCGCCCGAGAAATTCGCGCGTGGTCAACGTATCGATGTCGCCCAAGCCCCTGTGGTCGAGATTGCCGGAATTCGCGTGATGGCCCGCATGGTTATGCCGCCAGTAGCCGTATGGCGTCAGTGTCATCACGCCGATGGCACGGCCGACCCAATCGTTGGCAACGCGGCCGCGGAAGAACGAGCCGTGTCCGCAATCGTGTTGGATCATGAAGAGGCGGACCAGCAAACCCGCCGCGGGCACCTCGAGCAGGAGGGCAAACCAATAGCCCTGGTCAAGAGCGACCCAGATCAGAGCCCAGATGACGACGAACGGGATCGCCGTGATCGCCAGTTCGAGGACACCCCGCGTATTGTCAGGCTCGCGATAGCGGGCAAGCAACTGCGCCGATGCGCGGATTTCCGGCGTTCCTTGGGTCATATCTGCTCTGCTCCCGACATGCCGCCCAAGAAGCACAGTTATGGCCACGGACGCAACAAAATCGCCCTCCGCCCTAGACCCGGGCGGCTGTGCGCTTCCGGTCGGAACCGAGCCATCGCCAGGCCAGGCGGCGCTTTCAGAGCTTCAGACGCTGAGGCCGAGCCTCGTCAGGCATCGCGGCTTAAACGCCCAGCGCCTTGCGGTTGAAGGTTCGCAGGAAACGCAGCGACAGCGTCCGGACGTTTGCGATGTTCAGCAACCACGCGGCAGCGGCATAAGCGAGCCCGCCGGCGAGGCTCACGAGCATGAGCGGGACGAGGCCGATGCCATTGACCTGGGATCGTGCCACGAGGATCGCAGCCGCCATCGCCGCGGCGGAGACCGCAACGCCGGCGAGGCGGTGGAGGTCGAACGGGACCGGATGGGCGCGATGCATCAGCACGACGGCAACGAGGAAACCGATCGCTTCGGTTGCAAGGGTCGCCAGCGCCGCGCCGTAGAGACCATGGCCGGCCACCAGCACGAACATCAACGCCACGCTGACGACCAGCGTCAGGAACGACTGCGCCGCCAGCATGAACGGTCGCTCGGCAAGCTGGAAGCTGATCTGCACATAGAACTGATTGGCGATGCCGAACAAGCGCGCGAGCACCAGGGTCGGCAGCAATACCGACACGCCGGCGCGGAAGTCGACGCCGACGAGCGTGCCGGCGACCTGGTCGGCTGCGAGCGCGAGCCAGACCGCGACGGGCGCAACTACGACGAGCAGAAGTTCGAGGCTCTCGGTCAGCCGCTCCCGCGTCGTCTCGATGTTCTTGTCCGACAATGACCGGAACACCAACGGCACGGTCGCCGCGGCGACGCTGGAGGCGATCATGACCATGAACTGTCGCGGCAGATCGGCGGCGACGCCAAAGATTCCGGCGGCGTCCTTGCCGAGCAAATAAGCCACGATGAGGCGGTCGCAGGCCGAGTAGACCGCAACCGACAATCCGGCCAGCGTCAGCGGCAGGCCGTAGCGCGCGAGCTGCACGAACTGGCTGCGCTGAAAGCGCGCGATCCTGGTGCGGTCACCGAGAAGGTTCAGGATGATCCCGGCGAGCGAACCCAGGCCGAATGCGGCGAGCAGTCCCAGTCCACCCCAGCCCAGCCAGATGCCGAGCAGGCCGAAACCGACGCTCGACACGCTGCGCACGATCGAGATCGCCGCGAATCTGTAAGGGCGCAGTTTTGCGCGCTCGAACTCCTGGCCGACATCGACGGCATTCGCCATGATCGCGACGAACATGCTGGCAAGCAGCAGCCCAACGCTGAGATCATTGCGGAACAGGAAAACCAGCGGCGTGGTGGCGCAGAGGACGGCAACGGTGAGCGCGAAGGCGACCATTGCAGTGCCGCGGAAATCCACCTCGGCCGACATCGCCTGATAGCGCGACACCGACAGCTTGATCCAGGCGAAGAAGATCGCGCCTAGAATGCCGGCCAGGCTGATGCCGACGACATAAACGCCGTACTCCGCCGGCGTCAGCAGTCGCGTGTAGGCCGTGACGGCGAAGAAACCCACCGCCGCAGGCAGGATGTAGGCGACGAGATAAATCGAGAAATGGCGGTTCAGCATGCGAGCACGGGACCGACAACATTGTTGCGAGTGTGACGGCCGTTCATCAATTGGACCATGGCGGGGCGAACGAATTGCGCCGCAACATCTCTCAAGAGTGTCACATAAGTCTGGAGATCGGGCGGCGAATCCGGTTTTGAAGCCGCTTTCGCGGGTTAGCGTTAAATTTGCCCTTCCCTGACGGCGCCACGGCCACCGAAAGGAACCGTGATTTCGCACTGGCAAAGTTAACCCAACGAGGGAAATCCCCGGCGTTGCAAGGCGTCGCTTGGTACGGTGGCGCGTTGGCTCCGATAAGGAATGCCGTGACCAGGCTCGACAGACGCGAATTTCTCCTCGGCAGCGCCGCAGCACTCGCGGCAGCCGCATCGGCGTCCGCAGCGCCGGCGTCGAAACTCGCCCAGCGCTATCAGGGATTTGGTGCCGCGGCCACGCTCTGGGATCTGCAAGCGGATCCCAGGCTCGGCGAAGCCATCAGCACCTACTGCACACAAGTCGTGCCGGTGCTCGAGCTGAAATGGCCGATGCTGCGTCCGGACGCGCACACCTTTGCCTTCGAACGCGCCGACGCGATCCTGGATTTCGCCCGGCAGAACGACCTGACGATGCGCGGCCACGCGCTCGCCTGGTATCACGACATTCCGGACTGGACCAAGCAGATCAAGGATACCAAGGGCGTCGAGCGCGCCTATGTCGACCACATCGGCACCGTCGTCTCCTATTACAAGGACAAGCTGACGTCGTGGGACGTCGTCAACGAGCCGATCCCGGACAATCCGCACAGCCCGAAAGACCGACGCGAGTCGTTCTGGACGCAGCATCTGGGCAACCGCTGGATTCCGCTGGCGTTCCGCACGGCGGCCGCGGCCGATCCCTTCGTCAAGCTCGCGATCAACGAATACGACATCGAGTCGGCCAAGGACACGTTCGTCGCGAAGCGCGCGGCCTACCGCCATCTCATCATGGAGCTGCTCGACCAGGGCGTGCCGTTGCACGCCGTGGGACTGCAAGCGCATCTGCATGCCGAGCTCGAGATCGACACCCATGGGCTTGCCGAATTCGTCACCGAGCTGCGCGCCTGGGGCCTCGAGGTGCTCGTCACCGAGCTCGATGTCGACGACCAGAAGCTGACGGGGACGCCGGCGGAGCGCGATGCCATCGTCGCCAAGCGCGTCGATGATCTCTTGACCGCGATCTCGACCAGCGGACCGGTGCGCTCGATCCTGACCTGGGGCCTCTCGGACCGCTACAGCTGGATCAACGGCACCTTTGCCCGCGCCGACAAGCAGCCGAACCGTCCTTTGCCGCTCGACGGCGAGTTCAAGCCGAAGCCGTTCATGAACGTGATCAGCAAGTTCACGAGAGACGTGTAAGGTCTAGCGAGCTTTCGGCACTTCGAACTGAGCCTCGTCGCCCATGTGCTCGGGCGAAAGACTCGGACCGCGACGGTCGCGCGAGCTGAGGCGGAACACGTCGCGGATGTCGTCGATCGAGGTCGACGAATAGGACTGGATGCACAGCGCGACCTGGTCGGGCGAAGCGGCGCGCATCATCGCTTCGATGGCGGGACGGTCGAGGCGGGTGTCGTCCCAATGCGAGACCGCGATGCTGTCCTCGGTGACCCGATGAGTGGCCAGATGCGCGGGCGCGTTCGCGACGAAATGGCCGTACATGAGATATTCCGAGAACTTCTTCTTCCGGCACAGTGCCAGAACCCAGTTCAATCCCGTTGCCGACTTGATCGAATCGGTCATCGCGCGCGCGGTGTCCTTGTCCCAGACCAGCGCGTTGCCGACATAGTCGTCCGCGGGGAAGGACCGGTCCTTGATGCCAAGGAGCTGATCGACGGTGCGGAGCCACAGGACATGCAAGGGGTGGGCGGCGTCGATCCCGTTGCGCGTGACGAACAGCGGGGTCTTCTCGGCGCCGGCATACTCACCGACGTCGAATTCGCGGAAGAACAGATTGTCCGAATCCAGGATGCAAACGCGCTGCTCTGGCGCGTTGAGGACGCCGGCGATCTTGAGGATCTGCTGAATGTGCCAGCCATGAACAGGTGACGACAGCAGCGACAGCCAGACGCGCCGTTTGCTGATGAACTGCAGAGCCGGCGGCAACGCCCACAGCCATTTCGGCAAATAGCGCGAGGCCGGAACGATGACGCGTTTGTCGGAAGCGAACCGCGCGAACAGCGGCAGATCCTCATCGTTAACGAGAACATAATGCCGTGTGTAGCCCGTCAACCAGGTGTCGATGCTCTCGCTGAGCAGCGAAAAGCGCTCGATATCCTTGGCGTAGCTGGCGGTCAGCAGGGCAACGGAATGCATGGCGCGCGCTCGTATGGCGATCAGGCCGCAGTCATAGCGGCGCCGAGACGCGTTGGATACTTACATTCGCAATCAAGGTAAAATGAAACGAAGCATTAGCCATCCGACGGCAACCCCTGCGCGATGCCGCGAAAGCGCAGCGGCGCCAGCGCGGAGGCGCGCTGCCACCAGTCGGCGACGCGGTCGTCGAGCGCGGTCAGACCGCGGCCTTGGCCGGGAAATATCCGGATCTGCTGCACCGCCTCGGCTTCGAACCCCCTGCCCTTGCGGGTGATCTTGAGGGCGGCGCCTTCGCGGTCCCGCTGGGTCAGCGGCACCAGAAGCCGGCCGCGCGGACGAAGCGACCGAAGCCAGAGCGGATGCGGCTGCGAGAAGCCGGCATGAACGATGATCACGTCGGCGGGTTCGCCGATGTCCTCGCATCCGTCGCCATGGACGACCGCGACGTTGCGATAGGCGCCAAGATAGGTTGCGGCGCGCGCCGCAAGCCGCTCGTCGCATTCGATTGCCTGCACCCTGCCCTTGGGCCCCACGATCTTCGACAGCACGGCTGAGAAATAGCCGAGCCCGCAGCCGATCTGGACCACACGGTCTTTTTCCCCGACGTCGAGCAAATCGATGAAATGCGCCCACAGGCTCGGAAGTCCGGTATCAAGCTTGCGGCGCGCATCGATCGCGACCAGCACATTGTCCTGGAGATGAACGGGATCAGCATCCGGCGTCAGCCGATAGTTGCGCGCCGCCTCGGTCTTGATGCGCCACGGCCCCTTCGCCAGAAACTTTTCGCGCGGAACAGTGCCGAGGGCTTCGAGCAGGCGCGTTGAAGAGATCCGCTCGCGTTTTGAGATCAGCTCCACGTAACGCGCACGCGCGGCGGCAAGATCGCTCATCTCACGGAATCGGCCTGTTTACGAACAAGCGCGTCCACGCCGAGCTCGTCGATCAGTTGCATCGCCTGTTTCAGGTCCGGCGTGGAAAAGCCCTCGCTGAACTTGGCCACAATCGGTACGAGCAGGAGACGAGCGTGCTCGCGCTTGCCGGCTTGGTGCGACAGGCGCGCGAGGCTGACGGCGGTGCGAAGCTCCCAGGACAGAGCGCCCTGCTTACGCGCGATCTCCAGCGACAGGTTGAACAGGTCCTCGGCCTCCTGCACCGAGGCCGGATTCTCATCCGACAGGGTGATCTCGCCTTGCAGGCGGTAGACTTCGGCGAGGTAGGAGTGGTCGCCGGTCCGTCTTGCGGTCGCGAGCGCACCGTCCAGCGCGCGCAAGGCGGCATCGCGCATTCCGACCTTGGCGTAGGCCTCCGCGAGCAGGCAGCGGAACCAGCAGCCGGCGAGCCAGGAATCCATCGCTTCGTATTCGTCGAGGCCGAACCGCATCTGGCTGAGGCCTTCGTCGGCCTCGCCGAGCTGCGCCAGCGCCCAGCCGCGCAGGATCGCCGCCTGCTGCTTCCAGTGCAGGAAATTGTGCTCCGTGGCGATGATCATGGCGCGGTTGGCATGGTCGCGCGTGCCCTCAACATCGCGCAAATGCTGGCAGAGATAGGCGCCGAACACGAGCGCGAAGGCGAGCGTGAATGGGTGGCGGATCTTCTCGGCGTTCGCGATCGCCTGTTCGCTGTGCTGGCGCGCCGCGTCGGGCCGGCCGAGGAACCACAGGAGGTAGCCGAGATAGGACAGCGAGACGACACCGGGATCGGTGCCGTGCCGCTCCATCAGATCGGAGTGCAGGTCGGGGCTGTAGAGGTTGATGCAGCGGTGCAGATGATGCTGGGACGCGGCAAAGCGCCCGCGATAGAGCATAGTCATCGCGATCGAGCGATGCGCCTCGATCAGATAGCCGGTCTGCTGCGCCGGTTGCGTCCCCTCGTTCAGCCGCTCGCGCTTGGCGAACTTCAACAGCTCGACGCTGAGATCGTGCGCGCGGGTCAGATCGGCGCGGATGAAATGACAGACCCAGAGCCCGCGCGTGGCGGCGAAGGCCTTTTCGTCGTCGTCGAGCTGCTGGCCGAGTTCGAGGGCGCGGACGTAGTTCTCCTCGACCTCCTGCACGGCATAGCCCTTGGCGGCGATCAGCGCGTTGCCGAGCGCGATGCGCAATTCGAGCTCCATCTCATCGGCGCCCTGCATGCGCGCATTGGCCTGCACGACGCCGAGGCCGCGGCCCAGATGCCCGATCGCCTCTAGATTGGCGCCACTCTTGGCCGCCTGCTTACCGGCCTTAAGCCAGAAGCTGGCGGCGCTCTCGCTCTGGCCGGATTCGGTCATATGATGGGCGAGCAGTTCCGGTTCGCGCTCGGTCTTCTCGGGATACATCTCGGCCAGCACCTGGGCGATCCGGGAATGCAGCTTGCGCCGCTCGCTGTGCAGCAAGCTCGCATGCGCGGCGTTCTGAATCATCACGTGCTTGAAGGAGTAGAGCGCGTCGGGCGGATGGCCGCGGCGCATGATCAGTCCGGCCTCCTCCAAATGATTGAGCGCGGCCTCGATCTGTTCGGCGGGTGTGTTGGCGACCGCGTGCAGAGTCTCGTAGGAGAATTCGCGGCCGATGGTGGCACCGATTTGCGCGATCCGCTTGAACGGCCCCATCCGGTCCAGCCGCGCCATCAGCGAGTCCGTCAGCGTCGCCGGGATCGCAAGCTGCCGCCACGGACCCGACAGCACGTAGCGCCCGTGCCGTTCGGTCAGGAGGTTGGATTCGAGAACCGTCTTGGTCAGCTCCTCCAGGAACAGCGGCACGCCGTCGGTCTTGACGATGATCTCCTCGATGACCTCCTTGGGAAGCTCGCGTCCCGCCACGCGCTCGACCAGCGTCGCGCGCAACTGCCGGCTCAACCGGTTCAGCACCAGGGTCGTGATATGCGAATGGGCGTTCCAGCTCGGCTGGAATTCGGTGCGCGCGGTGATGATGACCAGGATTGCCCGGTTCTGTGCCCGGTCGACCAGGAGATCGATCACCTCACGGGACGTCGGGTCGATCCAGTGCAGATCCTCGAATGCGATCACCAGCGGCTGCTCGCGCGCAAGGCCGAGGAAATGATTGACCAGCGCCGCGACGGTCGCATCCTTTTGCTGCTGCGGCGACAGCTCGAGCGGCGGATAGCGGTCGCCGGTCGGAATGGACAACAGCACGGCAAACAGCGGCGCAACCTGCTCGATGTCGCCATGAGCGGCGGCGATCGCGGTCTCCAGGCTCGCCAGCGACTGAACGGACGCATCCTCGCGATCGAGACCGAGAGAGAATTTGAGCTGCTCGGCGAACGGATAGAACGCCGTGGAGGTGTAATAGGGCGAGCACTGGAACGAGACCTGTCCATGGCGATCGCCCGCGATCCGGTCGAAGATCTCCTGGATGATGCGCGACTTGCCGATGCCGGGCTCGCCGAACTTGACCACGACCTGGCCCTCGCCCTCCTTGGCCTGCTGCCAGCGCCCCATCAGCAGCGCAATCTCCTCCTCCCGGTTGACGAGCGGGGTCAGCCGCGTGCCCATGGCGGCGGCGAAGCGGGTCTCCACCCGCGAGGCGCGCATCACGTGCCAGGCCTGGGCTTTCTCCGAGATTCCCTTGAGCACGTGGACGCCGAGATCGCGGTAGTCGAACTTCCCCTTCAGCAGCGACTGGGTCGACGTGGAAATCACCACACCGTTGGGCGGCGCCAGGCCCTGCAGGCGCGCGGCGAGATTGACGGTTTCTCCGACCGCGGAGTCGCGCTCTTCGGTGCCCTGTCCGACGAGGTCGCCAACCACGACGAGACCGGTTGCGATGCCGATGCGGACGGCGGGTGAGTGGCTGAGCGCGCCACGCGGCTCGATCGCGCGAGCGGTCGACAGCACCCGGACGATTTCCAGCCCCGCACGCACGGCGCGCTCGGCGTCGTCCTCATGTGCGGTCGGATAGCCGAAATAGACCAAAATACCGTCTCCGACGAAGCGGGCAGCAAAACCTTCGTAATGCTTCACGACGCGGACACAGGTTTCGCGGAAGCTCGCGATCATGTCGCGCACGTCTTCCGGATCGAACTGCACCGAGAGCGAGGTGGAATCCACCATGTCGCAGAACATGGTGGTGAGCTGACGCCGCTCGGCGCCGACCTCCGTCCGGATTTGCGGGCGCGCCGTCGCGTCGGGCTTCTCCGCGGTTTCGGCCCGGAACAACGCGGTCATGGCGCGCTGGAGCCGCTTCCGATCGCCGAGCGGCAATCCGAGCTCGACCAGATCGGATTCGGTCAGGTCCGCCATGACGTCGAGATCGAGACGGTGCTGCGCGAAGAGATCGGTATAGTGGCTAAGACCGATACCCTCGAGCCAGCGCTTCAGCCCGCCTTCCGCTCCCGTGCCCGGCTCATTCTCCAGCATGGTGATTCCGCCCGACCAATCACTCCGTCGAAGGGCTTAGGGCCCCGCAACCACAGATTTTGGGGCCAAAACTTCACCTCAGACTGGACGCCTTTCCTAACTTCTTGGAAGAATAGCCCAATCGGATCAAAAGGGAACGGAATTGTCGGACGCCACACGCCCAGCCCCGCGGGAAGCGAGCACGACGGCCGAAGCGAAGATATTCGAGGATATCGGCGGTCTTCTCGATTTCCATGCCCGCAAGATGCCGGTGGCCCCCGCCCTCCTCGCCCCCGGCCAGCCGGTCCTCAACTACGGCGGGATTGGCGCGCGGACGCAGGATCTCGTCCGCACGCTGCGCGGGCTCGGCATCGCTCCTACCGACCGCATCGCGGTTGCGTTGCCGCGCGGTGCCGACAGCGCACTGGCCCTGATCGCGGTAGCCTCGAGCTGCGCTTGCGTTCCCGTCAATCCCGATCTGACGGCGGACGAGCTGCAACGCTATTTCAGCGAATTGAAGCTGACGGCGCTCGTCACCCGGGCCGACACGAACTCGGCGGCCCGCGATGTCGCCAAGGCGCTCGATATTGCGGTGATCGATTTCGTGCCGGGGCCGCAAGACGATCTCGGCGGCTGCGCGTTGGTCGGGCCGGCGGTCGGACCGGCGAGCAGCAGCGGCGCCTCGCGCGGCGACGACGACGCGTTCATCCTGCTGACCTCGGGCACGGCGGCGCGACCGAAGATGGTGCCGCTGACGCATCGCAATGTGTGCCTCTCCGCCTACAATGCCGGCCGCGTGCTCTCGCTCGCGTCCCACGATCGTCTGCTCAACGTCCTGCCGCTGTTTCACGCCCATGGTTTGATTTCCGGCCTGCTGACGGCGCTGGCCGCGGGCTCCAGCGTAGTCTGTACCGAGGGTTTCGACGCAGCCTCCTTCTTCGGCTGGATGCGGCAGCTGCGACCGACCTGGTACACGGCAGTGCCGACCATCCATCGCGCGCTGCTGACGGCGGCGGAAGCCAACCCGGATCTTGCCCGATCGTCGTCGCTGCGCGTGATCCGCTCCGCCTCGGCCTCGCTTACGCCTGCGATCCTCGACGGGTTGGAGGCGACGTTCGGCGTTCCCGTGCTCGAAACCTACGGCATGACGGAGGCGGCCTCGCAGATCGCGGCCAACCCGTTCGAGCTGCGCAAGGTCGGATCGGTCGGCCGCGCCGCGGGCCCCGAGATCACAATCATGGACGAGACGGGCCGCGCGCTCGCCAGCGGCCAGCACGGCGAGATCATGCTGCGCGGACCCAACATGAGCCGCGGCTACTATAATGACGAGGCGGCGACGCAGGCTGCCTTCCGCGACGGTTGGTTCCGGACCGGCGATCTCGGCTATCTCGATGCCGACGGCTATCTCTTCATCGTCGGCCGCATCAAGGACGTCATCAACCGCGGCGGGCAGAAGATCTCGCCTCTGGAGGTGGAAGAGGTTCTGCTCAGCCATCCGGCGGTGCTGGAGGCCGGCGTGTTTGCCGTCCCGCACCCGAAGCTCGGCGAGAACGTCGCCGCAATCGTGGTGCTGCGGCCGAATTCCGAGGCGACTTCGGACCAGTTGCGCCAGTTCGCCCGGAAACGGCTCGCGGCCTACAAGGTGCCGAGCCTGATCCGCAGCGTCGCGACGCTGCCGAAAGGCGCCAGCGGCAAGGTCAAGCGCAATGCGCTCGCCGAATTGATTGGAACGGACGGCGGCGAGGAGGAGGCCCGTCTGCCGCGCAACGCGCTGGAGACCGAGCTCGCCGGGATCTGGGCCAATCTGCTGGAGCTGCCGCAGGTCGGGGGCGATCAGGACGTCTTTGCGCTCGGTGCCGACTCGCTCGCGGTGACGCAGATGCGTTCGCGCCTGCGCGAACGCTTCAATGTCGATTTCTCGTTCGAGGACGTTTTTGATTGCGCCACGGCCGCCGCGCTTGCGGCCCGGATCGAGACCGCCGCAATCCATCGCGAAACGATGCTACCGGCCTGGCGCCAGGCCGGGGAAGCAGACGCGCCGCTGTCGTTCCAGCAGCAGCGGATGTACGTGCTCTCGCGGCTCGACCCCACGCGCTACAATTATAACGTCGTCGAAGTCGCGCTCCTCAAGGGTGGGCTCGACGTCGCCGCACTTTCTGCGAGCCTCACCGCCGTATCGGCGCGCCATGAGGCGTTGCGGTCGGTCATCGTCGAACGCGAGGGCGAGCCGGTGCAGCTTGTGCTGCAATCGCCACCGCGGTTCGAGCGGATCAAGCTCAAGCCCTGCCCCGCGAACAAGCGGGTCGCTGTTGTCAGGCGCGAAGCACTCCGGCTCGCGCAACATCCGTTCGACCTTGCGAACGAGGCACCGCTGAAGGTCACGCTGCTCTCGTTCGACAAGAGCAGCCATGTGCTGGTGGTCAACGTCCACCACCTCGTCACCGACGGCTGGTCGCAGCGGCTGTTCTGGGAAGAACTCGCCGTCCATTATTCGGCAGCGCGCAAGAACGACGTGACGGCACTGCCTTCGCCCGCCTTCCAGTACCGCGAGTTTGCGCTCTGGCAGCAGAGCTGGGCGCAGACGCCGGCGGCCAAGGAGCAGCTCGATTACTGGCGGGTGCAACTGGACGGCGTCACCACGCTGCCGCTGCGAACCGACCGCCCAAGGCCGGAGGTCTGGAGCGGCCACGGTGCCCGTCACTATCTCGAATTCTCCAAAACCCTGTCGGCCGACCTGCGCGCGCTGAGCCAGAACCAGGGCGTCACGCCCTTCATGACCCTGCTCGCCGTGTTCCAGTGCCTGCTGTTCCGTCACACCGGACACGAAGATGTCGCGACCGGATCGCTGATCGCCAACCGCAATCAGATCGAGAGCGAGCGCCTGATCGGACTGTTCGCCAACACCCTGATCCTGCGCAATGATTTTGGCGGCGATCCGAGCTTCGGCGACATGTTGCGCCGGGTACGGCAGGTCACGCTCGATGCCTATCGCAATCAGGATCTCCCGATCGAGGAAGTCCTGCGCTCGCTTCAGATCGCACGAAGGACGGACGGCAATCCGCTGTTCCGGATCATGTTCATCCTCCAGAATGCCTCGATCGAGGCGGCACGATTCTCCGGTCTGTCGACGCGGCGGATCGAGATCGATCCAAAAGTGGCGCGATTCGACATCACGCTCGAACTGGTCGAGGCCGACGGCCGTTTCACCGGCTTCTTCGAATACGCCACCGATCTGTTCGACGCGGCGACGATCGAGGGCATGGCCGCTCAGTTCAAAACCCTGCTCAAATCCGTCATCGCCGATCCAGAGCAGCGCATCTCCCGCCTGGCACTCCTGACCGAGGTCGAACGCCGGCAGCTGCTGGCGCAGGGCCGGGGCGTGCCAGCCAATTTCGTCGCGCGCGGCAATTTGAGCGAAGGTTTCGATCGCCAGGTCAAGAAGACGCCGAACGCGATCGCGGTGTCGGACGGCCGCACATCCCTGAGCTACCGCGAGCTGGCGCGCCGCAGCCAAGCGGCTGCGCGCTGGCTCACTCTCGAAGGCGTCGGCGCCGAGGCCGTGGTCGCCTTGCTTGCAGATCGCGGGCCCGACCTGCTCGCCGCGATGATCGCCGTGCAACGCGTGGGCGCCGCCTTCCTCAATCTCGATCCCGACCAGCCGCGGGAACGGCTCGCAACCATCCTCGGATCGAGCGGGGCCCGCATGCTGCTGATCGGACGGGCGCAGTCATCCATGGCGGAGGCGCTGCTCGAACCGCTGGTCGAGCGCATCCAAATGGCCGAGCTCGAGGACGCGATCGCGCCAGCGTCGGCCAAGCCGGCCCGCGCAAAGCGGCGCGCGGCGTCGAGCCTTGCCTATCTCATCTACACCTCCGGGTCCTCCGGCGCGCCCAAGGGCGTCATGATCGAGCAGCGCGGGCTGTCAAACCATCTGGCGTCGCTCATCTCCGAGCTGAACCTCTCGTCCCGGGACGTGATCGCGCAGACCGCGCCACAGAGTTTTGTCATCTCGGTGTGGCAGTTCCTCGCGGGGCCCATGGTCGGCGCGCGCATCCACATCTCCGGGACCGCGATCGTGCAGGACCCGATTTTGCTCGCGCGCGAGATCGAGCGCGAGGGCATCACGGTGCTCGAGATCGTCCCGTCGCTGCTGCGCGTGATCCTCGATCGCATGGACGAGGCACAAATCCGACGCGCCTTTGCGAGGCTGCGCCTTCTGATCTCGACGGGCGAACCGCTGCCCGTCGATCTCTGCAAGGCCTGGTTCGCCCGCTGTCCGAAAGTGCCGCTGATCAACGCCTATGGTGCGTCGGAATGTTCCGACGACGTCTCGCTGCATCGCCTGACCAAGGCGCCGGCGACCGACATAGGCCATGTCCCGGTCGGCGCGCCGCTGCCGAACATGCAGCTCTACGTGCTCGACGCAAACCTGCAGCCGCAGCCGGTCGGCGTGACCGGCGAGCTCTGCATCGGCGGCGCCGGTGTGGGCCGCGGCTATGTCAACGATCCCGCGCAGAACCGGCAGCGCTTCCTGCCCGATCCGTTCTCGCGCAAAGCAAGCAGCCGGCTGTACCGGACCGGCGACCTCGCCCGCCGCCGTGCCGACGGCACGATCGAATGCCTCGGTCGCGCCGACCATCAAGTCAAGGTCCGCGGCTACCGTATCGAGCTCAAGGAGATCGAGAACGCGCTTGCCGACCATCCCAGTGTGCGCGCCGGCATCGTCGAGCCGCGTCGCGAAGCGAGCGGCGATGTCAGGCTGATTGCCCATATCGTCGCAAGATCCGGCAGCCGGAGCAGCGCCAGCGAGCTGCGCGATTTCCTGAAGAGCCGGCTGCCGGACCATGCCATCCCGTCCGCGTTCTTGTTCCTGGATCAGGTGCCGCTCAATGCCCATGGCAAGATCGATCGGACCGCGCTGCTGGCGCCGGCGCAGCAGGAAACGTTCGAACCGGATGCGGCCGTGCCGGCGCGGCGCTTCACCGAAAAGGTGCTGTCCGACATCTGGATCGACCTGCTGAAGGTCGAGAGCCTCGGCGTCACCGACAATTTTTTCGACCTCGGCGGCCATTCGCTGCTGGCGGGCCAAGTCATGGCGCGGGTCGCTCGGGCGCTCGGCGCGTCGCTGCCGATCAAGACCATCTTCGAGGCACCGACGATCGACGAGCTTGCCCGGCGGGTCGACGAGGTCGTGGCGGCAAAGCCGCGCAAGCCGGCTGCAAGTTTTGCAAGGCTGGCTGGCGCGAGCCTGGCCGAAGGCAGCCCACCCACGCTCTCGATCGCGCAGGACCAGATGCTGCGGATCGAGCAGAATCTTCACGGACTGCCGCTGTTCAACCTGCCTTTCGCTTTCCGCCTCCAGGGGCCGCTGAATCCGGCCGCCCTGGCGCAGGCGATCGACGACATCGTGCGCCGGCACGAATCGCTGCGGACTCATTTCGGCTGGAGCGGCGGGGAGCCCGTCAGCCGCATCGCCGCGCCCGGCGCCCTCGGCCGTGTCCTGAGTGTCGAGACGATCGGCGACGGTCAGCCCCACAATAACAAGCGGCGCAAGGCGCTGGAACTCCGCAAGATCAATCTCCTGATCGAACAGGAGACCTATGTCCCGATCGACACCACGCGCGCGCCGCTGCTGCGCGCCCGGCTGTTGCGGCTCCACGATGGCGATCACGTGTTGCTGCTGACGCTGCATCACGCCGTCGTCGATGGCTGGTCGATCGGCGTGATGTTCGAGGAATTATCCAACCGTTATGCGGCGCTGGCCGGCTATCGGTCGGTGCCGCTGCCGAAACCGCCGCCGGCCTTTGCGGACGTGGCGCGCTGGCAGCGCTGGTGGTGCGGCACCGATGCCGCCCGCCGTCAGGCGGCCGACTGGACCGAGAATTTGCGCGGGGCGCCTCCCCTCTTCGAGGGCGAATCAAGCCCGGGCCCGTCCAGGGGGCACCATCCGGTCAGTCTCGAACGTGAGCTGATCGGCCGGCTCGCGGCTTTCGGCGGCCAGCATAATTGCACGCTCTTCATGTGCCTGCTGACCGGCTTGAAGGCCGTGATGCTGGCGCGGACCGGCCGCGACGACATCTCGATCGCCACCGCCATGGCCAATCGCGCCCAGCCGGACACCGACCGGATCGTCGGTCCGTTCGAGAACACGGTGATCGTTCGCACCAAAATCACGCCGGAGCTGTCGTTCGCGCAGGCCGTAGTCCGGGTCCGCCAGAGCGTGCTTGACGCGCATGCGCGCCAGGAGCTGCCTTTCAACATCCTGGCCGATCATCTGGAGCAGGAGGGGGTCAATCCAGCCTCGCTGCTCCAGGTCTATTTCACCCTGCAAAATCCGCTGCGCCAGCCGCTCGATCTGCCTGATCTCACGACAGGATCGATCGGCAACATCGCCCGCGAAGGCCAGCCGGTGCTGCCGATCGACCAGACATGGCTGTCGCTGATGCTCAAGGAGCGGCCGACGGGAATCACCGGTTCGTGCAATTACAAGAGCGAGCTGCTCGACGGCGCTACGGTCGGCCAGTGGATGGAGGATCTCGTCGCGCTGCTCGCGGCCGCCCTCGCCCAACCCAACACACCGCTCGGCCGATTGCTCAATCGCAGGGCGGCATGACCGGCCGTACATCACGGACGAATACGGGGTCACTCGTCAAAGCTGTGAACGACCAAGTTGCATCTTGATTATTTGGCGCCATCGCGCAAGATTATTCTCGCGTTTTGATTTGGACGAGTATTTTCAACCGGGGAGTTCGTTATGGGTTTCATCAAATTTACCAAGGGCACCTCGTTGAGCGACAAGGACCGCAAGGCCCTGCAGAAGTTGCTCGGCGCCGAGAAGAAGAAGCTGCAGTCCGCGCTGAAGGACGTCGACGCCAGCATTTCGATGTTGGGCGGCTCCAAGAAGTCCAAGAAGAAGAAGACGTAAGACTCGTCGGCCGACGCCGCACGAATCTTCAGGCTTCAGTTTTCGGGCTTCATTTTTCACATTTGGCCGCTCGCGTGTCGAGTTGGGGTCTCGCACAAGCTTGCGCCCGTAAACCGGCCAGCAATCGACAAGGATTCGCCCGAGTGGACCGCTAGAAGCGGTCCGCTTAGTTGATTCTTGCTCAGCTGATTCTTCCGTCATGGCAGGGGATTTGGCCCCGGCCTGGCGCCATGGGCCCAATTGATGGCAGACGACAGAATTGAACTGTTTGTCGGATTGATCGAGAATTTTGACACGCCAGGTGCGATCGATACGTGCCGGCGCCTGCTCTCGGTCGACGAACGGGTACGAGCCGACCACTTCGTGTTCGAGCGGCACCAGCGACAGTATATTTTCGCGCACGCGATGTTGCGCCTTGCGCTCTCGCACGTCGCACCTGAGGTCGCACCGACCGACTGGTCATTTGCGGCCGGGCGTTACGGGCGGCCGTTTGTCGCATCACCCAGGACATCGAGCACGCTGCATTTCAGCCTGTCGCACGCCGACGGCTGCGTCGCCTGCGTCGTGTCGGGGCATGAGACCGTCGGCGTCGATGTCGAGACCGTGTCGCGTCGGGTGGCGCCGCTGTCGACCGCGCTTCGGTTCTTCGCGCCGGAAGAGGTCGAAACGCTGCGCAGGCTGCCGGAGCCCGCCGCGACCGAGCGCTTCTTCGACTACTGGACGCTGAAAGAAGCCTATCTGAAGGCCAGGGGTTTCGGCCTCAATTTGCCGCTCGACGCCTTCGCGATGCAGGTATCGCGCGAGGCCATCGAGATCAGCTTCAAGCCCGATATCCCCGACGATCCGCAAGGCTGGCGATTCCAGCTGATCTCGCCGTCGCCCTCGCATCGTCTCGCGATCGCGGACGGCTCCCGCGCCACCGGCGGCCTTCCCATCACCCGCAATGGATGGCCGCTACAGGAGGCGGCTGAATGACGCCGCGGCGGCTGCGCGTCTTTCCCGCGATTTCGCGCAACCGCGACCCCAAGAAATATGTCGACGAGCTGATGCGGGTGGCGCAGTTCGCCGATCGCAACGGCTTCGAAGGCATCCTGCTATTCGAAGGCAACGACGTGTTCGTCGAGCCCTGGGCGATGGCCCAGCACATCATCGGCGAGACGACCCGATCCTCGCCGCTGATCGCGGTCAATCCGGTCTACATGCACCCGTTCACGGCGGCAAAATTCGTCTCGTCCTTTGCGCAGCTCCACGGCCGCAAGGTCTATCTCAACATGATCACGGGGACGGCGGTCAGCGATCTGCAGGGGCTCGGCGACGAGCAGTCGCACGCCGATCGCTATGTCCGGCTCGGCGAATTCGTTGCGCTGATGCGCCAGCTGCTGGCAAGCCCGCGTCCGACGACTTTCGAGGGCCGGTTCTACCGCGCCAGCAACCTGCAACTTCGGCCGCGCCTGCCGCCGGAGCTGATGCCGGAATTTCTGGTCGCAGGCCAGTCCGAGCCGGCACAGCGCGTCGCAAAGGAGACCGGCTGCATCAAGATGCAGATGTTGCCGCCGGATCTCGACCGCGGCCTCGATGCGCCGGGCGTGAATTTTGGAATTTTCGCCCGCGAGGGACGCGACGAGGCGCGGCAAGCGGCAAAGGCGCGTTTCCGCGATAATGCCGACGATCGCGAGCTGCTCGCGCTCACCGTGGAGAACAGCGATTCCGTGTGGAAACGGCGCCTCTACGAGAGCCAGAGCGGCGAGCTCGCGGACAATGGCTATTGGCTGCTGCCGTTCCTGACCTTCCAGGCCGACTGCCCCTACCTCGTCGGCAGCTACGCGGAGATCGGCGCGAAGCTGAAGGAGTTTGCCGCGAAGGGGCTGACCACGATCATGCTCGACATGGTCGCGGACGAGACCGAGATGCAGCACGTCTGCAAGGCGCTCGCGGCAAGCGGGATGTTTTGAGTTGTGGATGAAGTCGACCTAACCATCCACATCGTCATTGCGAGCGTAGCGAAGCAATCCAGAGTCCCTCCGCGGAAAGATTCTGGATTGCTTCGCTACCCTCGCAATGACGGAGAATGATGGGCTACTCAGCGAGAATCAGCGCGCCTCTTCGAAGCCGGCCAGCACCGAGGTCAGGTTCGCGCCGAGGATGTCCGAGAGGTAGCCGCCCTCCTGCACGAACACGGTCGGCAGGCCCATCTTCGCGATGGCCTGTCCGATGCGGCGGAAGCCCGGCGTGGTGACGGCGAGACCCTTGAGCGGATCGTGCTCGGAGGCGTCGAGGCCGAGCGCGATGACGAGGGCGCCGGGCGCAAAGGACTCGATCGCCTTGCGCGCGACGTCCATCGCCTGGATGTAGCCGTCATCGCCGGTGCCGATCGCCAGGGGAATGTTGAGATTTGTGCCAAGGCCGGGACCTTCGCCGCGCTCATGCGCATAGCCCCACACGTAAGGATAATACGCGACGGGATCGGCATGGATCGAGACCGTGTAGACATCCGGCCGCGCGTAGAAGATTCCTTGCGTGCCGTTGCCGTGATGGACGTCGACGTCGAGGATCACGACACGCTCGTGCCTCTGCCGCAGATGCGCCGCCGCGATCCCGCTGTTGTTGAGGAAGCAGAAGCCGCCGGCCATGTCGCGATAGGCGTGATGGCCGGGCGGCCGGCAGAGCGCATAGGTCGCATCCTCGCCGTCCATCACCATCTGTGCCGCGGTGACCGCGACGTCGGTCGCAGCGCAGGCCGCAGCCCAGGTGCCCGGGCCGATCGGCGCCGCGGTGTCGGCGGTGTGCCAGCCGAGCTTGCCGGTGATATGGGTGGGATAAGTCGCGGCATGGCGCACCGGATGGATATTGCCGATCATCTCCGGGCCGGAATCGCCGAGCGCGGTCCAGGCCTCCCAGGCCTCGCTCAGGAACGACAGATATTCCGGACTGTGGATGCGCGCACGCGGTCCCTGCCCGAATGTGGTCGGCTCGACCAGTTGATGCTTGCCGTCCTTGAGCCCTTTGAGCAGGCGGTCGGCACGTTCGGGCTGCTCGGTGGTGCGCTTGACCACACCGCGAACCAGGAAGAATTGCGGATCGTGGCTGCGATGCAGCTCGGTATGGACGGCTTTCACTCGAACACTCCGTGGTCGCTTTGAGGGTGCCACAGATGTCTAAATCCCCGCGGCGGCGAGATGCAAGCAAGAAGAATGCCGCCCCTGTCGCACCGCCCTGCGCCGGAAGCAGATCCCTCGTGAAGCTCAGCAGCGCCCGCGCTGAAGGCAGTGCTCGCGGCCCTGCTGGTCGGTGCGGAAGGACTCGACGAAGCCGCCCTGACGCTGAGTGACGAAGATCGTCTTGCCGTCGTGGCCTCCGAAGGCGAGGTTGGTCGGCTCCTTGGCTCTCAGCGTGATCTCCCGCTCCACCGCGCCATTGGCCTTCATCAACGTGATCGTGCCCTTGAGGATGCGCGCAACATACAGACGGCCAGCGATGTCGGTGCGCAGGCCGTCGACAGTGTCGGGCTGAAATGCCTTGACGAGTCTTGGACTGGTGAGCTCGTTGCCGGCGACCGTATAGGACCAGATCTGGCCGCTGCTGGATTCCCCGACATAGAGCGTCTTGTCATCAGGGCTGAGATCTATGCCGTTGGTCGTGCCCATCGCGCGCGGCGCCGACATCAGCTGTCCCTGCACCGTTCCGTCGGCTCCCTTCGCGATGCGCCAGATGTGGCCTTCGCGACCTTTCCAGTTCGGATCGCTCGCGTAGATCGTGCCGTCGCGGGCGATGGTGATGTCGTTGGGCTGGTTCATCTCGTCGGAGTGAAACCAGATGGCGGGCTCGGTCGATCCCTTCGGGATCGCGAAGATGTTGTGCTTCTTGTAGTCGGCGATGAACATGGTGCCGTCGCGCGCGAAGCGGATGGCATTGCCGACGCTGCCCTCGGGCAGCGCCGTGAACGGCTCGGACGCCGTGCCGCCGACGGGCAGCTTGCCGATGGTGCCGGGCTTGCCGAAATTGACGACGAAGAGATTGCCGTCGAGATCGGCGGCCGGCCCTTCGATGCCGAACGTGTATTCGCCTGATGGCGTCACCTGCACGCTTTCGAACAGTTTCGTTTCCGCTCGGGCCGGTGCCGTCGCAAGGACGAGAACAACGCTACTGCACAGGCACCAGAAATTCCTGCCGGATGTAATAGCCATCGCCGTCGCTGCACTCGCCATTCAGATAGGCATCGGCCGGTCGGAAGAAGCGGCTGAAACCGGGTTTGTCTACAGCGTTCCTTTGTGTCACGACGACGACCTTGGCAGCCGGTATTTCGCCGCATTCCTTGTTCGTTTTGCCAAAGAACTTGCGCTGCGGCGGGCCGGACTTGATCCGCATCCGGATGCCTGGAACCATTCTTGACACCAGCAGATCCGCCGTGTCGAGCAGGCGCGTGTAACCGGGTTCGGCCTTCGGCAGGCCGTCGCCACCCGGCGGCATCAGTTTCTCCGCGCCCAACCCACGAAGCCGCGTGCGCAACTTTCCGGAATCGGGATCGCCAGGATAGATCCAGCCATCCTGCGACAGCATGAAGCGAAGCACCGTCGCGTCCTTCTGAGCGTCCGATAGGCCCGGCTTCAGGCCGAAATCCGAGTGACAGCCGACGCAGTGCTTTTCGACGAGGCCCTTGCGCAAATTGGTGAGCCGGACGCTGTTCTGCGCGTCCCTGGCCACGAAGACCGCCAGTTGCTCGATCAGCGCCTGGCTACGCACGTCGCAGGGCAGCGGCGACGGCGCATCGCCCGCGGCGCGGTCGATCCGGATCACGGTCTGGTTCTTGTCCTCGACCAGCCAGATTGCGCCGTCCTCCGCGACCGTCATGCCGACCGGCGCACCTTGCGGCCGCGCGCCGTTGACGCGGTGCCAGCCTGCGATCAGCTCCTCGAACGGCGCGGCGGCGACGGCGCCGGCCTCGGTCTGAAAGCTGTGGGTCGGATCGGCCGCGCAACTGACATGATAGCGTACCGGCGCCGGGGCGGGCTTCGGGAAGCCGTGATCGTCGACGTCATAGACGATGACGCGGCTGCCGGTCGGGCGATAGCCATGCAGGCCGACCAGCAGCTTGCCCTCGAGCTCCGGAAATTTCGCGCCGCGATAATAGAGCATCGCGAGCGGCGCGCCGTGCGGCGGCAGCAGCGAGAACGGCGCCTTGTAGAGAGCGTTGGCGGTGCACAGCGATTTGTAGACCCCCGACCGCAATACGATCCTGAATTCGAGACTCGGCGTCGACAAATCGTAGCAATAGGGCCAGCCGTAATGCCTGCCCTGCTCGATCGCGTTGATCTCCTCGTTCGGCTTGAAAATGTCAGGCAGGTCGCGGCCGTTCTCGCCTTGCAGGAAGGCATAGCCCGCATCAGGGAAGTTCGGATGCAGCGCCAGCGCCATCGAGTTGCGCAGGCCGCGCGCATAGACACCGTGCGGCGGGTCGGGTTCGCCAGGCTTCAACGCCGGGAAGATACCGCCCGGGGGCGGCGTGAACAGCCAGATCGACGCCATTGCGGAAACGCCCTCGGCCGCCGCGCAAGGTCTCGTGATCGGCGCCGGCGTGATGCAGTCGTCGCTGTGCGAGCCGACATTGACGAACAGCCGGCCGTTCTTATCAAAGACAAACTGCTTGAATGGATGCGCGCTCTCGTCGAGCTTTTTGCCGTCGGGCAATGTGATCCGGCGGCCGGGCATGTGACGGACGACGGTCTCGACCGTGTCGCGCGGATTGTCGGCGAGCGGATCGAACCGGAAGATCGTCTCCGCGCTCGAGGCATAGAGCTTCTTGTCCGGGCCGATCGCGAGGCCGAACGGATATTCGATTGCAGTCAGCAACTCCTTGAACCGCTGTCCCTGGGGTGCCCGCGGGTCGAGCAACAGCAGCCGGCCATCGGTATGGCCCCAGCCCGCCATGTCGGCGACCACGAACAGGTCACGACCGGGCACCTGGATGATCGAGCGCGGGAATTTCAGCCGATCCTCCTCGCTGGCGACGAGGCCAGCGCAAAATCCCGCCTTCATGTCGATCTGGATTCTGGGAAAGGCGAGATCGGCGCTGCCGCAGGTCTCCGTGCCGATCGCATAGCCGCTCTTGCGGACCGGTTCTGATGAGCCTACCGAGGCGAGGGTCAGGAGGACCACCAAGGCGCCCGTGCATGCGCGCAGGCTTCGGCTTTCACGCCAAAATGTGAGGTGGTTCACGGCGCCTCCCGGACGTTCCGTCCAGGGTTGTTCCATGCCGCGGGAACGCCGTCCAGTTGATCAACACCCCCTTGTGATCAAACCAGCAGGGGGCTTGGCGCCGACCAATCTCCGTAGATTCCCTTACCGGGCTCGACCCGAATGTTTCGCGAAGGCTTGGAATGGTATCGGTTTGCCGTCCCAATCGCTCCCAATAGGAGACGCATATGGTCCAGGTCTATTTTCACTGCTCCAACTTGGACGGCACGCTGATCGATCGCAGCGGCACAGCCGTGACCAACCTGACCGAGGCGCGCGACCGTGCCGCCCAGATCATGAACGCGATGATCCTGACGCCCGGCGCTGAGGATTGGCGCGACTGGGTAATCCATGTCAGCGGCTCCGACGGCGAGGAGATCTTCGACCTCCCCTTCACTGCCATGCTCGGCAAGCCGCACTGAGGTGATGCCATGTTGCTCGCGTCACTGACCCTGTTCCGCCAGCCCCTGAACTTCATCGCCAGCAAATGGCTGACGCTGATCCGGATCGCGGGCAATCCCTACCGCCCCGAGCTCCACTACATGCGCGGGCCTGGCCCGAAATGGCACGCCAGGTATCAGGCCAGCCGGCTGGATCGCGCGCGCTGAGCCCTGCGGCTTCCGCTTCCCACTGATCGGTCTCATAACTCGTCATGCCCGGGCCTGTCCCGGGCTTTCTCGTCTTGGCATCTACGTCTTGCCGACTGCGCCACCCCCGCTGTTACACACCAGCCATGCCGCGTCGCCCTTTCGATGTTCTCGATGGGGGCGATGTGCCATTCTTCGCGGAGCTCAGCGCAACGAAGCCAAACCGAAGACAGCACACAGACATCATCATGCCGCACCAGTTCAGCCACACCCAAACCGTCCGCAAGCCCGCCGTCACATCCAAAGGCGGCATCGTCGCCGCGCAATCGCGGCGGGCGGCCGAAGTGGGGGCGCAAGTGCTGGCGGCGGGCGGCGACTGTGTGGACGCGATCGTCGCCACCACCTTCGCGCTTAACGTGCTGGAGCCCTGGAACAGCGGCATGGGCGGCGGCGGCGCGATGGTGCTCTACCGTGCCGCGGAAAATCTCTACGAGGTGATCGACTACGGCATGTGCGCGCCGCAAAGCCTGCGCGCCGCCGACTATCCGCTCAGCGGCGAAGGCGCGGCTTCCGACCTGTTTCCCTGGCAGCGGGTGAAGGACGACCGCAACATCCACGGCCCCGGCTCGATCGCCGTGCCCGGCGTCGTCGCCGGCATGGAGGAGGCGCATCGCCGTCATGCCAGGCTGCCGTGGAACGATCTGGTCGCGCCGGCCGTCGCCCTCGCCGGCGAAGGCCTGCTGGTCGATTGGTGGACCACGCTGACGATCGCGGCATCGGCGTCCGATCTTCGGCGCTATCCCGCGAGCGCGACAACGTTCCTGAAGGACGGCCTCCCGCCGAGCGCGCCGTGGGGCATCAAGTCCGAGACGCGGCTGCCGCTGGACACGCTGAAGGCGACACTGGCGCACCTCGCCGACGCCGGTCCGCGCGATTTCTACCAGGGCGACCTCGCCAGGAGCATCGCGTCCGACATCAAGGCTGACGGCGGCGCGCTGTCGGTGGAGGACCTCGCCGCGTTCCGAGCCCATCTGCGCGATCCGCTGGCGATCCCCTATCGTGGCGGCAACGTGTTTGCGACGCCGGAACTCACAGCCGGACCGACAATGGCGCATGCGCTGCGCCTGTTGCAGCAGAACCTGAAGCCGGGAAGCGCGCCCGACGCGGCCGCCTATGCCGAATATGCCGCCGCGCTGCAATCGGCCTATCGCGAGCGGCTCAAGGATATGGGCGATGCCGACGGCAAGCGCTCGCTCGGCGCGGAATATCTGGCGCCCGCCTGCACCACGCACTTCTCCGTGGTCGACCGCCACGGCAATATCGCGGCGGTGACGCAGACGCTGCTGTCATCCTTCGGCTCGAAATACGTCACGCCGCACACCGGCATCGCGATGAACAACGGCATCATGTGGTTCGACCCGAAGCCAGGCACCACCAACTCGCTCGCCCCTGGCAAGCGCTGTCTCACCAACTACACTCCCGTCATCGCCGAGGCCAAAGACGGCAGACGGCTCGCGGTCGGCGCCTCCGGCGGTCGCCGCATCCTCCCGTCGGTGATGCAGATCGTGTCGTTTGCGATGGATTTCGGCATGGATCTCGATGCCGCGATCCACCAACCGCGCATCGACGCCAGCGAAGGCGCCATCGTGATCGGCGATACCAGGCTGCCGGCGGACACACGCGAGGCGCTCGCGGCGCGATTCGACTATGAGGAAGCGCGGGTGCAGTCCTTGCCGCAGAAGTTCGCCTGCCCGAGCGTCGTGATGCGCGACGGTGACACCAATTCCGGCGCGGTCGAGATCTTCCAGCCCTGGGCCGACGCGGTGGCGGAGGGCTGAGCCTAGATCCCCAACCGGTCGCGCAGGCGACCAGCGATCACTGCCGTCGTCACGCCGACCGGCCAGAAGGCATGCATCGGGATCGGCTTGATGCCGGTGACGGGCATGTCGAGCTCGGCCTTGGCGCCGCCGATCAGACGCCTCGCGAGCTGCGCGCCCATCGCGGTCGAGAGCGCGACGCCGCGACCGTTGCAGCCGAGCGAGATCAGGATGTTGTCCGCGGGCTCGTGCACATGCGGGTAATGATCCGCGGTGATGGCAAGCCGGCTGTTCCAGCCATGGGTCCAGGCCACGCCCTTGAGCTGCGGCCATAGCCGTTCGGCGTATCGCATGAGATAGGCGACGTCGCGCGGCGAACTGATCCAGCGCATCGGGCCGCGGCCCCCCATCAAGAGGCGGTTCTGCTGATCGATGCGGTAATAGACGGTGATGTGGCCGCTCTCGTAAAGGACGGGACGCGCCGGCATGATCGAACGGGCCACGTCGTCAGAGAGCGGGGCCGTGGCCGCGATCGAGGAAAACACCGGCACGATGGTGCGGCGAAGCGCCGGCCAGAGATCGTCGGTAAAACCGTTGGTCGCGAGCAGCACCTTGTCGGCATGCACCACCGCGCGCGGCGTCTCGATGCGCCAGCGGCTGCCCTCGCGACGGAGTGATAGTGCGGGTGTTTCGCCATACACCTTCGCGCCCGCGGAGATCGCGGCGCGCGCGAGGCCGCGGGCATAGCTGAGCGGATGCAGATCGCCGCCGCGGATATCGAGCATGGCGCCGATGTAGCGATCCGTGCCCGTCATCTCGCGCAATTGCTCGCGATTGAGGTACGACACCGGCATGCCACGGGCGATGCACTGCTGTGCGGTTGTCTCGATCGCGGCGGCGCTGGCCTCGTTATAGGCCGCGCGCAGCGTGCCGTTCTGCCGTGCTTCGCACGGGATCTGGTAGCGGCGGATCAAATCGTGGGTGAAGTTCGTCGTGCCGTAGGAGAACGCGACCATGCGGCGGCCGAGCTCAGCGCCGAAATCCGCCTCGATCTGATCGGGATCGTGCTTCAGTCCGGGATTGGTGTGACCGCCATTATTGCCGGATGCGCCCCAGCCCGGCTCCTGCGCCTCCAGCACCAGTGCCTCGACACCCTGCTCCGCCAGATGCAACGCGGTGGACAGGCCGGTGTAGCCACCGGCGATAATGGCGACCGAGACCGTCTTGTCGGTTTCGAGCGGCGGCGTGGCCACCGGCGCAACGGCGGTGTCGGCATAGAGAGACGGCGGCAGAGGCAGGCGCGTGGTCATGGCGAAGACCGGTCAGAGCGGATGCAGCACGCGGCGCAAAAAGTCCTGCGTGCGCGGATGCTGGGGTTGATTGAGCAGCGACTTGGCCGGCCCCTGCTCGACGATGACGCCGCCGTCGATGAACAGCACGCGGTCGGCGACGTCGCGGGCAAAGCCCATCTCATGGGTGACGACGACCATGGTCATGCCGTCGTCGGCGAGCTTGCGCATCACGCCGAGAACGTCGCCGACCAATTCAGGATCGAGCGCCGAGGTCGGTTCGTCGAACAGGATGGCCTTGGGCTGCATCGCCAGCGCCCGTGCGATCGCGACGCGCTGCTGCTGGCCGCCGGAGAGCTGAGGCGGATGCTCGTTGGCTTTCTCGGCAAGGCCCACCTGGGCGAGCAGCGCGCGGCCACGCTCGAATGCGGCAGCGCGTGGCTCCTGCTTCACATAGAGCGGACCTTCAACCACGTTCTCCAGCACCGTCCGGTGCGGAAACAGATTGAAGCGCTGGAACACCATCGAGACCTGGGTGCGGACTTTCACGATCGACGGCGCGTCGCGGTCGACCTTCAATCCCTCGACGCTGATCTCGCCGCGGTCGTAGCTTTCGAGACCGTTGATACAGCGCAAGATGGTGGACTTGCCGGAGCCGGAAGGGCCGACGATGCAGACCACCTCGCCCTTCTGGACGGACGCCGTGATGCCCTTGAGCACCTCGTTCGCACCGAAGCTCTTGTGGACGTCGGTCAACTCGATCATTTCTTGCCGGCCCGCTTCTCGAAGTGACGGACCAGCAGGATCAGCGGAATGCTCATGGTGAGATACATCAGCGCGACAAGCGTGAACACGTTGGTGTTCTTGAAGGTCGAGGACGCGATCAGCTTGCCCTGAAGGGCGAGCTCGGCGACCGTGATGGTCGAGGCCTGCGAAGAGTCCTTCAGCATCATGATCATGACGTTGCCGTAGGGCGGCAGCACGATCCGCACCGCCTGCGGCAGCACGACCCGGCGCATGGTCAGCCACCAGCCCATGCCGATCGATTGCGCGGCCTCGATCTGCCCTTTGTCGATGGCCTCGATGCCGGCGCGGAAATTCTCCGCCTGATAGGCCGAGTAGGCGATGCCGAGCCCGAGGATCGCGGCCTGCAACGCGGACAGGGTAACGCCGAGATCGGGCATCACGAAATAGAGGTAGAACAACAGCACGATGATCGGAATGCCGCGGATCACGTTGATCAGGCTGGCGCTGAGCAGCGACAGGACGCGGATGCCGGAGACCCGCATCATCGCCCAGACGAGGCCAAGAACCGTCGAAAGCAGCAGCGAGCCGATGGTGACGACGATCGTCAGCGCGACGCCGCTCATCAGGATCGGGAAGAATTCGGCCGCGTCGTGCCAGAAGCCTTTCATCGATCAGCTTTCATCGATGGCCTCTGCCGATCAACCCTGTGCCTTCAGACCCCATTTATCGAGGATCTTGTCGATGGTGCCGTTGGCCTTCAGCTTGGCGAGCGAAGCGTTGATCTTGCCGAGCAGCGCGGCCTCGCCCTTGCGCACGCCGATGCCCACCGAACCGACGGTGACGGGCTTGTAGCCATCGACCAGGCGCACCTCGGGGAAGCCGCCCTGCTTCAGATTGTAGGCGAGGATCGGATAGTCGGCGTAACCGGCCTTGAGGCGGCCGGTGTTCACGTCGCGCAGGATGTCGGGGATGGTGTCGTAGGCCTTGACATCGGCGAACAGGCCGGACTTCTTCAGCGCGTCGACGAAGGCGGTGCCGACCTGAGCGCCGACCGTCTCGCCCTTCAGATCGTCCTGGGTGGCGTAGGCCTTGGTGTCGCTCTTGGGGACCACGAGGCCTTCGCCATAGGTGTAGATCGGGTCGGAGAAGTCGACGACCTCCTTGCGCGGCGCTGTGATGAACATCGCGGCCGCGATGATGTCGATCTTGCTTGATGTCAGCGACGGGATCAGGGCCGAGAACTGCATCGGCTCGATCTGCACGTTGAAGCCGGCATCCTTGCCCACTTCAGTGACGAGATCGACCATGATGCCCTGGATGCTATTGGTCTTGGTGTCGAGGAAGGTGAAGGGAATGCCTGTCGGCGTCGAGCCGACCTTCAGCACTTGCTGCGCCGAGGCCGGCGCTGCTGCGGCAATCGCGAGTGCCGCGAGCGCGGCCAGACCAAAACGCTTCATCGCATCCCCCTTGGGCCCGACCGATGGCGGCGCTCGCAAACCTCGTCATCGCAGACGTTGCGGGCAAAGCCGTTTCGGCCTATTTTCACCAATATGAAAATTTGGTCACACTTCTGCGGCCGATGCAAGTGGTTTTCATGCACATGAAGGAAGCGGTTTGACGTGAGCGGTGGCAAGAGAATGCACAGGCCGGCCGCCGCAAAGCCGGTGAAGAAGGTGAAGGTGAAAGCCTCCGCCCGGGCTATCGCCAAAGCGGCCGAGCCGGCGATGGATGTTGCGGTCGGCCGCCGCATCCGCGATCTCAGGCGCATCAGGCAATTCTCGCTCGAGACGGTTGCCTCGCGCACGGAGCTGTCGATCGGTTTCCTCAGCCAGATCGAGCGCGGACTGTCGTCGCCGTCGCTGCGCGTGCTGGCCACGCTCGCCGACGTGCTCGGCGTCGGCATCGCCGCGCTGTTCGGCGCGAGCCCGAACGCCGACGGTGCACCAGATCAGGTGGTCACGCGCGGACTGCAGCGGCCCGAGCTGAAGCTCTGGCGCACCGGCGTGTCCAAGCAGTTGCTGAGCCCCGCCAGCCCCGACAACCGGCTCAACCTGTTCCTGGTGCATCTGGAGCCGGGCGGCTCCACCGGTGACGAGCTCTACACCCATGACGGCGAGGAAGCCGGCCTCGTTCTCGAAGGCGAGATGATGCTGACGGTGGACAGCGAGACGTGGTCGCTGAAGACGGGCGACAGTTTTCGGTTTGCAAGCCGTCGGCCGCACCGGTTTTCAAATCCAGCCAATGACGCGAAGGCGGTGGTGCTGTGGGTGAATTGCGTGACGGGGACGGCGTAGCGCAGCCGTCATTGCCAGCGAAGCGAAGCAATCCACATTCTCACCGCGGAGACACTCTGGATTGCTTCGTCCCGAGAGCTCCTCGCAATGACGGGAGGATAGAGTCTTAGCCAAACCGGTACTTGTACCGGTCCACTGTCAGCGCACTCACATCAATGTCCGGCTTTTTGCCTGACAGCATGTCGGCGAGCACGCGGCCGGAGCCGCAGGACATGGTCCAGCCTAGCGTGCCATGGCCGGTGTTGAGGTGAAGGTTGGCGTATTGCGTCGGGCCGATCACGGGCGGGCCGTCCGGCGTCATCGGGCGCAGGCCGCTCCAGAACGTCGCCTTGGAGAGATCGCCGCCTCGCGGGAACAGATCGGTCAGCGAGTGATCGAGCGTGGCGCGCCGCGCACCATAGAGCTGGCTCGAGAAGCCGGAGATTTCGGCGGTGCCGCCGACGCGGATGCGATTGCCGAGGCGCGTGATGGCGACTTTATAGCTCTCGTCCATCACCGTCGATTCCGGCGCGCCGGAAGCGTCCTTGATCGGTACCGTGATCGAATAACCCTTCACGGGATAGACTGGCAGCGAAATATCGAGCGGCGCGACCAGCCGCGACGACCAGCTTCCGAGCGCGAGCACGTAAGCGTCTGCCTGCAACATCCCAGCGCTGGTCGCGACGCCGCTGACGCGCGCCCCGTCGGTGACGATGCGGTCGATGCCGGTATTGAACATGAAGCGCACGCCGAGCGCTTCGGCATGCTTGGCCAGTGCCTGCGTGAACATGTGACAATCGCCGGTCTCGTCCTGCGGCAAGCGTAGTCCGCCCGCGAACTTCTCCTTCACGCCCGCCAGCGCCGGCTCGGCCGCGATGCAGCCCTCACGGCTCAGCACCTCGAACGGCACGCCGTATTGCTTGAGCACGGCGATGTCCTCACCGGTGCCGTCGAGCTGGGCCTGGTAGCGAAACAGCTGCAGCGTGCCCTGTGAGCGCTCGTCATATTGAATGCCGATGTCGCGGCGCAGGTCGCGCAGGCAATCGCGGCTGTATTCCGCGATCGGAATCATCCGGCTCTTGTTGATCGCGTAGCGTTCGCTGGTGCAGTTGCGCAGCATCTTGAGCAGCCAGACCCACATCACGGGATCGAGCTTCGGCCGGATCACCAGCGGGCCGTGCTTCATCAGCAGCCATTTGACCGCCTTCACCGGGACGCCGGGACCGGCCCACGGCGAGGAATAGCCGGGCGACACTTCGCCGGCATTGGCAAAGGAGGTCTCGAGCGCCGGTTCGGGCTGACGGTCGACAACCGTCACCTCATGGCCGGCACGCGCGAGGTAGTAGGCAGAGGTGACACCGATGACACCGCTGCCGAGGATCAGAACTTTCACGCTTGGTCAAACTCCCGCGGCATCACGCTCGCCGCTGCAAGAGGAACTCGGCAACGGCGAGAGCAATTATCAGGCCACCCGCTTGATGGCATCGCCGAGGATCGACACGATATCGTCGATGTGGCTCTTCTCGACGATGAGCGGAGGCGACAGCGCAAAGCTATCGCCGCTCATGCGGAAGTACAGCCCGCGATTGAAGCAGTCGACCATGACGTCGTAGCCACGCACGCCGACGGTGCCGTCACGCGGCGACAGCTCGACCGCGCCCATCAGGCCGCAATTGCGGATATCGACGACGTTGGGCAGGCCCTTCAGCGAATGCAGCGCGTCGCGCCAGTATTCAGAGATCGAAGCACCGCGCGTCAGCAGGCCTTCATCCTTGTAGATGTCGAGCGTCGCGATGCCCGCGGCGCAGGCGACCGGGTGCGCCGAATAGGTGTAGCCGTGGAACAGCTCCATCGCGTTCTCCGGGCCGACCATCAGGCCGTCGTGAACCTTGCGGCTCGCAAACACGGCGCCGCAGGGAACGGTGCCGTTGGTGATGCCCTTGGCCGTCGTCATCATGTCAGGCGTGACGCCGAAGAAGTTGGCGGCGAACGGCGTGCCGAGGCGGCCGAAGCCGGTGATGACCTCGTCGAAGATCAGGAGAATACCGTGCTTATCGCAGATGTCGCGCAGGCGCTGGAGATAGCCCTTCGGCGGCGGCAACACCGCGGTCGATCCGGGCACTGGCTCGACGATGACGGCGGCGATGGTCTCGGCGCCATGCAGGGCCACCAACCGCTCGAGATCATCGGCGAGCTCGGCGCCATGCTCGGGCTGATCCTTGGCGAAGGCGTTGCGGGTGAGATCGTGGGTGTGACGGATGTGGTCGACGCCCGGCAGCAGGGTCGCGAAGGCGCGGCGGTTGGCGACCATGCCGCCGACCGAGGTGCCGCCGAAGCCGACGCCGTGATAGCCGCGCTCGCGGCCGATCAGACGGGTGCGGCTCGCCTGGCCGTTGGCGCGGTGATAGGCGAGCGCGATCTTCAGCGCGGTGTCGACCGACTCGGAGCCGGAATTGGTGAAGAAGATGCGATCGAGGCCCTTCGGCGCGATCTCGGCCAGACGCTCGGCGAAGTCGAATGCCAGCGGATGGCCCATCTGGAACGACGGTGCGAAATCCAGCGTCATCAGCTGGCGCTCGACGGCGGCGGCGATCTGCTTGCGGCCGTGGCCGGCATTGACGCACCAGAGGCCGGCGGAGGCGTCGATCACCTTGCGGCCGTCGACGGTGGTGTAGTGCATGCCCTCGGCCGAGGAGAACAGGCGCGGCGCCTTCTTGAATTGCCGGTTGGCCGTGAACGGCATCCAGAACGAGTCGGTCTTGATGGTGTTCGGAATCTGATGAAGGGTCACGGGCCACGCTCCTTTGCTGACCTGCTACCAGAGGCACGGCTTGAAAAGCGCAACAAGTCCTTTTCTGAGAGGCTGCAAGCCATTGATTTAACTGGGGCTGCCGGTCCATATTTGCGCGATCCGCAACACCTGCAACACGGGACAGGGACATGAGCGTCGATATCGGTGGACGGCTGCGATTCATCCGGGCGCGCCAGAAGCTGTCGCAGCGCGAACTCGGCAAGCGCGCCGGCGTCACCAATTCGACGATCTCGCTGATCGAATCCAACCAGATGAACCCGTCGGTCGGCGCCCTCAAGCGCATCCTCGACGGCATTCCGATGGGGCTCGCCGAATTCTTCGCGCTGGAGCCGGAGAGCCGGCGCAAGATATTTTACCGCGGCGAAGAGCTGACCGAGGTCGGCAAGAAGCCGATCTCCTATCGGCAGATCGGCGACAATCTGTTCGGTCGCAGCCTGCAGATTCTGAAGGAGCGCTACGAGCCCGGCAGCGACACCGGGCGCGTTCACCTCGTCCATGACGGCGAGGAAGGCGGCATCGTGATCTCGGGAAAGCTCGAAGTCACCGTCGAGGACGAGCGCCGCATCCTCAATCCGGGCGATGCCTATTACTTCGAGAGCCGGCGTCCGCATCGCTTCCGCTGCGTCGGCGGCAAGCCGTGCGAGGTGATCTCGGCCTGCACACCGCCGACATTTTGAAGTTATCCGCGATCCTACGGAGCCACCGGTATCTTACGGAGCTTGAGCCATCTCAATTTCCGCAGCCTGATCCTCTATATATTTCGAGCCATAGCCAAGCAGCCTCCGCTTTCCGGAGCCGCTTCGTAACAGGGCTCGCTATGAAGATCACGCTCGCAAATGCAGAGGCCGCACTCGATGAAGTGCAGCGCGACAACGACAAGCTCCATTCGGAGGAGCTGCGCAAGGCCATCGCGAACTACATCGAGTCGCAGCGAGAAGCGCTCAAGGCTCTTCGCAAGAAGCTGCACTAGCAGGCGGAGAGCGAGACGGCCTCGCCCGCCGCTGCTTAAAGGCTACGTCAGCAACTCCTCGATCCGGATCGGGAAACGGCGGACACGGACGCCCGTCGCATGCCACACCGCGTTGGCAACCGCGCCCGCACTGCCGGTGATGCCGATCTCGCCGACACCCTTGATACCGAGCGCGTTCACGTGCGGGTCGTGCTCATCGACCGTGATCACGTCGAGCGGCGGCACGTCGGCATTCACCGGGATATGGTACTCGCCGAGATTGGCGTTCATGATCCGGCCCGTGCGGCGGTCGGTGATGGCTTCCTCGTGCAACGCGAAGGACAGGCCCCAGATCATGCCACCGAACAGCTGGCTCTGCACCATACGCGGGTTGACGATGCGTCCCGCGGCGAAAGCGCCGACCATACGGGTGACGCGGACCTGGCCGAGCTCGGGATCGACCTTCACCTCCGCGAACACCGCGCCATGGGCATGCATCGCATACTCCTCCATTGCCGCCGGATTCGGCGCGCCGGTGCCACGCGCCTCGACCTCGGCCACGCCTGCGCGCGCGAGAATCTCGGCGTAGCTTTCGCCGCGGCTCTCGTCGTCGCGCCGGATCAACCTGCCATCGCGCGCGATCACCCCGGCATTGCCGGCGCCAAACAGCGGCGAGCGCTCATCGTTGGTGGCGAGATCGGCGAGTTTTGCAATCACGGCGGCGCCTGCGCTGTGGATCGCGGCACCCGCGGTTGCCGTGTGTGCCGAGCCGCCGGCGATGCCGGCATCGGGCAGGTCGGATGAACCCGCCTTGAACTCGACGCGGTCGATATCAAGCCCCAGTTCGTCGGCCGCAATCTGCGCCAGCGCCGTCCAGGCGCCCTGCCCCATGTCATGCGCGCCGATTTCCATGGCGCCGGAGCCGTCGCGGCGAAGCACTGCGCGTGCCTCGGCCTGGAACATCAGCGCCGGGAACGTCGCGGTGCCCATGCCCCAGCCGACCAGAAGGCCATCGTCGTCGCGCATCTGCCGCGGCTGGAGCGATCGCTTCGCCCAGCCGAAGCGCGCCGCTCCCTGCTCGTAGCAGGCGCGCAATGCCTTGGACGAGAACGGCTTGCCGGTGATGGGCTCAACCTCGGCATAGTTCTTCAGACGAAAGGCGAGCGGATCGATGCCGCAAGCCCACGCCATCTCGTCGATAGCGCGCTCTAGCGCGCTCGAGCCGGGGGGCGCGCCGGGCGCGCGCATGAACAACCGCGGGCCGGGGTTGACGCGCCCGGCATGATGCGAGGTGCGGGTAGCGG
>NZ_JBVVPP010000012.1:172114-195139 GCF_055811315.1 Bradyrhizobium sp. MI1.4
CCCCGGCGCCCGCCCCCCCCCCCCCGCCCCCCCGCCCCGCCCCCGCCGCCGCCCCCCCCCCGCCGCCGCGCCCCCCCCCCCCCCCCCCCCCTCCCCGCCCCCCCCCCCCCCCCCCCCCCCCGAGCCGGTGGCCTCGCCGGGCGCGCGCATGAACAACGGCGTGCCGGTGTTGACGCGCACGGCATCATGCGAGGTGCGGATCGCGGGCGCCGCATAGAGCGTGTGCGAGGCATCAGCCGCGGGTTCGTAGAAATCGTCGAACGTGCTCGACACGGTCCTCGCATGGTGATCGAGCGCGGTCAGGCGCCCCTCGCCATCTGTGCCGATGCGCAGCCGCTGCCGCGTCGGCGCGCGATGGCCGACCGGGCCGTACATCTGCTCACGGCGCAGCACCAGCTTGACCGGTTTGCCGACGAGCTTTGCCGCCATAATGCCGAGCACCGGAGGGCCGGCCATGAGCCCCTTCGAGCCGAACCCGCCGCCGAGGAACGGGCTGCGGATGTGGATCTTGTCGTGTGCGATGCCGAACAATTCGGCAACGCGCGCCAGCGACAGCATGAGACCCTGGGTCGGCATGTCGATGTGCAGACTGTCGCCGTTCCAGGCAGCCACGATCGCATGCGGCTCCATTGCGTTGTGATATTGCGGCGGCGTTTCGTAGATCGCGTCGATCCGCTTGTCGGCGGAGGCAAGCCCCGCCTCGACATCGCCGCGGTGATTTTCCGTGGGGTTGCCGACACCGACGACCGGCGGCACGAAGCTTTCACCCGCATCGAGGCCGATGAGCGCGGGCAGCGTCTCGTAGCGCGGCGCCAGCAGCGCCGCGCCTTCCGTCGCAGCCTCCAGCGTCTCGGCGATCACGACGGCGATCGGCTGGTTGGCGTAGCGGACCTCATTGCTCTGCAACACCTCCATCCGGAACACGAAGGGGTTGGTCTTGATCTCGGGATCGATCGCGAGCCCAGGCTTGTGGTCTGGCGTCATGACATCGACGACGCCGGGGTGGCGCTTGGCAGCGGCGACATCGAGCGAAGTCACGCGGCCGCGCGAAATGCTGGCGACGGCCATCACCGCAAACAGCATGCCGGGCGGATGATTGTCGGCGGCGTAGGTTGCCTGGCCCTTGACCTTGAGGACGCCGTCGCGGCGGGTCAGCGGCTGGCCGATGTTCGAGCCATGGCGCAGATGGGCGGGTGCGCTGGTGAGATTAAGCTCGGGCATGAATGGCTCCGGACGTCGAGGCAAAGGGAGAGGCCGGCAGCGCGGGGATGCGCACGGGCGTACCGGCGGCGGCGAGGCTCAGCGCGCGCACGACAATCCGGCGCGCGAGCTCGATCTTGAAGGCGTTGTCGCCCGACGGTCTTGCGTCGGCGAGCGCGCGCGAGGCGGCTTCCTGGAAAGCGTCCACCGTGGGCGCGACGTTCCTGAGCACGTCCTCTCCAGCGCGGGCGCGCCAGGGCTTTGCCGCGACGCCGCCGAGCGCAAGCCGCGCCTCCACGATCTTGTCGTTCTCGATCCGCAGCGCAGCCGCAGCCGAGACGACGGCAAACGCGTAGGACGTTCGATCGCGGACCTTAAGATAGCGCGCATGCGCGGCAAAGCCCCGCGCCGCAGGCGGCAGGCGCACCGCGACGATGAGATCACCCGGTTCGAGCGCCGATTCACGCTCGGGCGTATCGCCGGGCAGGCGATGCAATTCGTCGAGCGCGATCTCGCGCCGCCCGTTCCTGCCCTCAATCTCGACGATGGCGTCGAGCGCAACCAGCGGCACGCAGAAGTCGGACGGATGCGTGGCGATGCAGTTTTCGCTCCAGCCGAGCACGGCGTGGGTGCGGTTCTCGCCGTCGCGAGCGTCGCAGCCGCTGCCGGCCTCGCGCTTATTGCAGCGACTTGCGGTGTCGTAGAAATAGGCACAGCGCGTCCGTTGCAGTAGATTGCCGCCCGCGGTCGCGGCATTGCGCAGTTGCGCCGATGCGCCGGAGAGCAGCGCTTCGGCGACGGCCGGATAGGCCTTGGCAAAGTCTGCGTCATGCGCAAGATCGGCGTTGCTCACCAGTGCGCCGATGCGGATACCACCGTCGGCAAGGCGCTCGACCCGATCGAGTCCGTCGAGATGGGTAACGTCGACCAGACGATCCGGACGGCTGACGCCGCCCTTCATCAGATCGAGCAGATTGGTGCCGGCGGCGAGATAGACCGCGCCCGGCTGCGTCGCGGCCGCGACGGCTTCGGCGACCGTGGCCGGCCTGACGTAATCAAATTGCTTCATGCGGAGCGCCTCTGATTGGATTCGTCCATGCCGGCCTGCGCGTCGAGCACGGCATCGACGATACCGGCATAGGCGCCGCAGCGGCACAGATTGCCGCTCATGCATTCGCGAATGCGCTCGGGATCGTTGCCGGCCTGCGCCTCGCTCATCATGCCGATGGCGCTCATGATCTGGCCGGGCGTGCAGAAGCCGCACTGAAATCCGTCATGGGCGATGAAAGCGGCCTGCACGGGGTGAAGCTGGTCGCCGCGCGCCACGCCCTCGATGGTGAGAATGTCGGCGCCGTCATGACTGATGGCCAGCGCGAGACAGGAGTTGATGCGCTTGCCGTCGACGAGAATGGTGCAGGCGCCGCATTGGCCACGGTCGCATCCCTTCTTGGTTCCGGTCAGGTGGAGGCGCTCACGCAGGAGATCGAGCAGCGTGACGCGCGGATCGTCGAGGACGAAGTCGCGCCGCGCACCGTTCACGGTGAGGCTGATGGAGAGGTTCATACAAGGCTCCGATCAGGAATAGACATGAGTGATCGCGCAGCGCGCCACCGCCGTGGCCGCCGTCGATTCCGCGCCGCCCGAACATGATCCGAGCCAAACGTCTTCAGCGAAGATACGGAGGTAGCCTCCGCTTAACAAGGGCCGGCGGGAAATATTTGGAATTCGTCAAAAGCCCGTGCGCATCAACGCGATGCAGCCCCACAAGGGTTCAATCTAACCAATTCGTGATCTACATTGCCTGGATGGACGAGCACACCGACCAGACCCGCAAGCCCCGCGCCGATGCCGTGCGCAATCGCGAGCGCGTGCTCGAGGCGGCCAAGGCAGTGTTCAACGCGGGTGGTCCGGAGGCGAGCCTGGAGGCCGTCGCAAAACGCGCCGGCGTCGGCATCGGCACGCTCTATCGGCATTTCCCGACCCGCGAGGATTTGTTCGAGGCGGTGTACCGGCGCGAGGTCGAGCAGCTCAGCGAGCTCGCCGAGCAGTTGAAGAACGCCAGTGACCCGGTCGACGCGCTCAGGCGCTGGCTGCGCTCAGGAGTCGAATTCGTTGCCACCAAGAAGGGCATGGTCGCGGCCCTGGCACTCGCGGTGCAGAGCGGGTCGGAGTTGCATGCCTTTTCCTTTGAGCGCCTGACCAAGGCGATCGGCTCGCTGCTCGATCGCGCAGCCGCGGCCGGCGCGATGCGCGCGGACGTCAGTCCCGAGGACTTGCTGCGCGCGTTCTTTGGCATGTGCTACATGCACGACCAGCCCGGCTGGCAATCCTCGGTGCTGCGGATGCTCGACGTGTTCGTTGACGGTTTGCGGGTGCAGCCTGCCATGAAAGCCAAGGTCCGCGCGTCCGCCAAGCCTGCGAAGCCGGCTGCAAAGCGGAAGCGATAGCCCTCGAGATGTGCTAGGATCGGCGCCGCCGGGATTTCAACGCGGAGCTTGTCATGCGCATCGCCGCCTTGCTGGTCTTTCTCAGTGTCGCCTTCGGTCCCATCTCAGCGCGCGCCGACGATGTCGCGACGGCACAGAGTATCATCCGCGCCCAGGAGCAGGCATTCGGCCGTGACGACGCGCGCGGGGCCTATTCCTACGCCGCTCCTGCGATCCAGGAGATCTTCCCCGCGCCCGACATCTTCATGTCCATGGTGCAAAACGGCTACCCGCCGGTGTACCGGCACAAGAGCTTTGAATTTGGCGACAGCAAGAGCGAGGGCAGCCGGATTGCCCAGCACGTCCATATCATCGATGCCAATGGCGAGGCCTGGGAAGCGCTCTACACGCTCGAGCAGCAGGCAGACGGCAGCTACAAGATCACGGGTTGTTCGCTGCTGAAGGGGGGACAGGCAGTCTAGGTCGCAAAACCCGGACCGGTCCTGACTGCATTGATCCGCGAGCGGATCAGCAGCGTCAAGACGATGCCGATATTGAGCGCGTTCCACGCCACGCCGTTGGCGAACGCCGCGGCGTAGGAACCTGTCGCATCGAAGATGACGCCCGAGACCCAGCCGCCGAAGGACATGCCGAACACGGAGGCGAAGATCACGATGCCGACGCGGGTTGCGGCTTCGCTCGCCGGCATCGCCTCGCGCACGATGATGGCATAGCTCGGCACGATGCCGCCCTGGAACAGGCCGAACATCGCGGAGATCAAATAGAGCGAGGTCAGGCCGTCGAAGAACAGATAGAACACGAGTGCAAAGCCTTGCGCCACCGCACCGATCAGCAGTGTGGGGATGCCGCCGATCTTGTCGGCGAGGTAGCCGGAGCCGATCCGGCTGACGATGCCGCAGGCCATCATCAGCGACAGCATCTCGGCGCCGCGCGCCACGCCATATCCGAGATCGCCGCAATAGGCGACGATATGCACCTGCGGCATTGCCATGGCGACGCAGCAGGAAATGCTGGCGATCGAGAGCAGCACCGTCAGCGTGTTGGTCGAGAGCTTGAGGTCGACCCGCGGCGGCGCTGCATTGGCATGATCGTGAACCTTGTCGTCGCCCATCTGCGCGCGCAGGACCAGCACCAGGATGGTCATCAGGCTGACGCAGACGAGGCCGATGCCGATATGAGTGAAGCGCCAGCCGATCGTCTGCATGCCCGTGCTCACGAGCGGCGGCCACATCGTGCCGGCGACATAATTGCCGCTGGCGACGATCGTCACGGCCAGGCCGCGATAGCGCTCGAACCAGTGCGAGGCCTCCGCCATCAGCGGCGCAAAGGTCGCCGACGTGCCGAGCCCGATCAGGAAATACGCCGCCACGAACTGCCAGAGCTGGGTCGACAGACCCGCCAGCACATTGGCGACCCCGAGGAAGGCAATGCTGATCGCCATAGCCGCCACGATGCCGAAGCGGTCGGTGATCCTGCCGGCGATGACGCCGCCAAGCCCGAAACCGAACATCATCAGGGTGAAAGCCAGCGACACCGCGCCGCGCGTGGCGGAGAATTCGGCCTGCACCGCGGGAATCATGACGACGATCGCCCACATGCCGACGCCGCCGATCGAGCCGATCAGAAGCGCAATGACGAGGCGCATCCAGGCCTGACGCGAATCAGGGGTGAATGCTTCGGGTGTTTGTCCTGACTGATTTGGTGCGTGCACGGGCGGGACCATGGCCCGCGGATCACCACAGGGTCAACCATTGTGGCGCGATATTGGGCATGCACGGTGCACTGCGGTAAGATGGAGCTTGGCGAACGCGCGTTTTGTCATTATTTTGCAAATCAGCGCATGCAACACGGCGGCGCGGAGAGCATGTCGGCGGAATGTTGCTGCGATTGACACGATCGATGCGGATCAAGGTGGGGCGCTTCATTGCCTTCGCCTATCTGTTCTGCGTGATCGCGCCGGCCGCAAGCCTCGCCTGGGGTAGCGCTCCAGCACCGTGCCTCGACGACGCGCTTCTCGCCGACCGCGTGCCGGTGCATCACCAGATGCAGGCCGGCCACACGCATGACGGCGCCTCGCATGACCACGCCGGGCCGCATGCGCATCACCAGGGCGCCGCGCAGGACGCGCCCCCCACCCCTCATCATCACAGCGGCAAGGGTACGGCGGGACCGTGCTGCGCGATGATGTGCGTGAGCGCGCTGCCGGCCGACCTGCCCAGCGTCGCAAAGCCGCTTCAGCCGGTTTCCGCCTGCTCGCCCGAGATCGTGGCCAGCCTGCGCAGCGCGGCGCCGCCCCTGCACTACCGCCCTCCGATCGCCTGATCTGACGCGCGACGACCTCAGGCCGAGCGCGCATCCGCGCGCGCGCACCTGTGGTCTCCAGACAGATCAGGGATGACTCATGCTTACGCTTTCCGGGGCGAAGTCCGCCGCTGCATCCGCGGCGCGGGGACGACACTTTCGATTCAATTGGCCGCTGCTGGCCGCGACGGCCTTGGCGTTGTCCGGCTGCATGCCGGCAACGATACAAGTCGCTGGCGCTGATCCTGCCGATCCCGCGGCCAAGATCGCGCGCGCCGGCTATCGTTCGACGATTGCGCCCTACACCAGCCTGCGGCCCGCGACGCCGGCACCATGGCGCGAGCGCAACGAGAGCGTCGCGCCGCAGCTCAAGCAAGACCGGTAGGAGCGCGCCATGACACATCGTCTCGCGCTAAGCCTGCTCGGTCTCACCTCGCTTGGACTTGCAGGCTGCGCCGCCTTCTCGCCGGACAGCGGCATGAATGCCGTCTCGAAGCTGACGAGCCAGACCATCAACAAGGATGTCGCCTTCGTGCGAACGGCCGAGGGAGCCGGTGCGGTCGATGCGCGCGTTCGCCAACTGCTCTCGCGAACACTTAACCCCGAGACCGCGGTGCAGATCGCACTGCTCAACAACAAGGGGCTTCAGGCCGCCTATAATGAGCTGGCGCTGGCCGAGACCGATCTCGTCGAGCAGAGCCTGCCGCCCAACCCCGTGTTCTCGGTCTCGCGGATCTCGGGCAATGGCGCTAGCGAAATCGAGCGTCAAATTGTCGGCGACATCCTCGCGCTCGCCTCCCTGCCGTTCCGCTCGGAGATCGCCCGCGACCGTTTCCGCCAGGCGCAATTGCGAGCTAGCCTGGCGACGTTGCGGCTTGCCGCCGATGTCCGCCGCGCTTATTGGCGCGCCGTTGGCGGCAACGAGATGGTGGCATTGCTGACGGATGCGAAGGCGACGGCGGAATCGACCGCGCAGCTCGCGGTCAAGCTCGGCGAAACCGGCTCGATCAACAAGCTCGATCAGGCCCGTGAACAGGTGTTTTACGCCGAAACCACCGCCGACCTCGCCACCGCGCGGCAGACGGCGACGAGCGCGCGCGAAAAGCTGGCCCGGCTGATGGGACTGTGGGACGGCGGCCTCGACTTCCGCCTGCCCAGTCAGCTGCCGCCGCTGCCGCGCCGACCGCAGGCTTTGCCGTCGATCGAAGCCGACGCGGTCGCCCATCGCATCGACCTTCAGATCGCGCGGCTCGAGCTGAGCGCGCTCGCAAAGTCGCTGAACCTCACCGAGGCGACGCGCTTCGTGACCCTGCTCGATCTTGCCGGCATCTCCCGCCGGACCCGGGATCCGGAAGGCGCGCCGTTCCGCGAGCGCGGCTTCGACGTGCAGTTTCAGATCCCGATGTTCGACGGCGGAGAAGTGCGGGTGCGGCAGGCGGCGGAGACCTACAATTTCGCCTTCAACCGGCTGACCGAACGCGCCGTGAATGTACGCTCCGAGGCGCGCGATGCTTATCGGGTCTATCGCTCCGGCTACGACATCGCCAGCCACTATCAGCGCGAGATCATCCCCTTGCGAAAAATCATCACCGAGGAGATGCAGCTCCGCTTCTCCAGCATGCAGGTCGATATCTTCGCGCTGCTCACCGAGGCGCGGCAGCGGCTCGCGTCGCTGCGCGGTGCAATCGATGCCAGGCAAAGATTTTTCCTTGCCCAATCCGACTTGCAGACCGCCGTCAATGGCGGCGGCGCGCCTGCTGACGGCGACAATTCAACCACTCTCGCCGCGGCAGCGCCTGCCGATGGCGGTCACTGACATGGAGGCCAACATGTTTTCCCGCCGAGGATTTTTGGGTAGCGCCGCGCTCGCCGGCGCATCCGTCGTCAGCGGCCGCGCCCAGGCCGCCTCGATTCCGGAAGCCCCGCACATGGACAAGGTCGTGATGCAGCCGCCGCTGCACCCCGTCAGCGGGCCGGACTATCGACCCGTCGTCACGCTGAACGGCTGGTCGCTGCCGTTCCGGATGAACGGCGACTGGAAGGAATTCCATCTCGTTGCCGAGCCCGTGGTGCGCGAATTCGCCGAGGGCATGAAGGTGAATTTGTGGGGCTATAACGGCCAGTCACCGGGCCCGACGATCGAGGCCGTCGAGGGCGACAAGGTCCGCATCTTCGTGACCAACAGGCTGCCCGAATACACCACCGTGCACTGGCACGGCATGATCATTCCCAGCGGCATGGACGGTGTCGGCGGACTTACCCAGCCGCACATCCAGCCGGGAAAAACCTTCGTCTACGAGTTCGAGATGAGGAAGAGCGGGACCTTCATGTACCATCCGCATTCGGACGAGATGGTGCAGATGGCGATGGGCATGATGGGCATGGTCGTCGTGCATCCGCGCGACCCGAGCTTTCGGGCCGTGGACCGCGACTTCGTCTTCGTCATGAGCACCTATCGCGTCGATCCCGGCACTTATCTGCCGAAGGTCAACGAGATGACCGACTTCAACATGTGGACCTGGAATGCGCGGGTGTTTCCCGGCATCGATCCGCTGCCGGTCAGGCTCGGCGACAAGGTGCGCGTGCGCATCGGCAATCTCAGCATGACCAACCATCCGATCCATTTGCACGGCCACAGCTTTGCGGTGACCTGCACCGACGGCGGCTGGATTCCGGAGAGCGCGCAATATCCGGAGACGACGACGGACGTACCGGTCGGCGCTGTCAGGGTGTTCGACGTGCTCGCCGACAACCCCGGCGACTGGGCGTTCCACTGCCACAAGTCGCATCACACCATGAATGCGATGGGACACGACATGCGCAATATGATCGGGGTGTCTCGCAAGGATCTCGCCAAGGCCGTCGGCAAGCTCGCGCCTGACGGCATGGCGATGGGCTCGACCGGCATGGCGATGGGCAACATGGAGATGCCCGCGCCCGACAACACGCTGCCGATGATGACCGGCACCGGTCAGTTCGGCCCGATCGAGATGGGCGGCATGTTCACGGTGATGAAGATCCGCGAAGGCCTCGCGCGGGACGATTATCGCGATCCCGGCCCCTACCAATTCCCGCAGGGCACCGTCGCCTACGAGGTCACGCCGCCGGCCCCGGAGCCCGTGCGGCAACAACCAGGCGGACCGCCGATGAAGAACATGAAGATGTGAGCGTTTCGATGAACCACCACCAACTGGAGCTACCAATGAAGACGACGATCAAGCTCGGTCTCGCGCTGGCCGCGCTTTCCACCGCGCCGGCCTTGGCCCACGACCAGCACGGGCACGGCACCTTTTCGGCCGGCGAGCCCGGCGATCCCAAAAAGCCCGCGCGCACCATCGAGATCCTGCTGAACGAGATGGACTATGCCCCCGCCAGGATCGAGGTCAAACGCGGCGAGCAGATTCGCTTCGTGCTGCGCAATGTCGGTAAGGAGGACCATGAATTCCTGCTCGCCACCACAAAGGAGAATCTCGCGCATGCGGTGGAGATGAAGAAGCACCCGCACATGGAGCATGACGATCCCAACGGGGTCAGGCTCGCGCCGAGCAAGACAGCCGAGATCCTCTGGAAGTTCAGCAAGGCCGGCACGTTCGAATTTTCCTGCCTGATTCCCGACCACCGCGACTACGGCATGGTCGGCCACGTCACCGTGAAGTAACGCAAGGGAGGCTCCCATGAACCGCATCATCCGTATCGCCGCCGCGCTGGCGCTGGCCGTCGGCCTTGCCACAGGTGCCCTGGCAGCCCAGGGCGCCGCGATCAGCGGCGAGGTCAAGAAGATCGACGAGGGCGCCGGCAAGATCACGCTCAAGCACGGGCCCGCGAAGAACCTCGGCATGGATGAACCCATGACCATGATCTACCGCGTCAAGGACCCGGCCGTGCTCAAGCAGGTGAAGGTCGGCGACAAGGTGACTTTCGAAGCCGAAGAGGCGACTTCGGGCTATACGGTGACCCGGATGGAGAAGGCGAAGTAGGGCCACTTCCTCCGTCCGCCGATATCGGCCCCAGACGCTTCCACAAGTCATGGCCGGGCTCGTCCCGGCCATCCACGCCTTCGGCGGGACAAGCCGGGCATGACGACTGCTTGCCTGCCAGATGGCCGAAATACCCCGGTCAGCCCCCATGCCGCACCCTTTATTAACCCTTTGCTAACCATACACCCGGCAAGAATTGCCCAGTGGAGTCGAGTGTCGTCAGCCGCGTAGAACGGGAGCTCCCGTGGACGCCAGTGCGGTGCCTCACTTTCGGAACGGCGGCCCCTCGGCCGCCGCGCAGACATTTGGGGCGCGCGGACGGCAGTCGCGCGGAGGGGCAGCTACCATGGTCGACGTCACCGCAGGACAGGGCGTAGGCAGCACGAACGCCGGTTTCCCGACCCTTGCCGAAGTCGGCAACATCCTCAAGCGCGGCGATATCGCGCTCGCGCTCGGCGTTCTCACCATCCTGGTGGTGCTGATCCTTCCGCTGCCTGCGATCGTGCTGGACCTGTTCCTGGCGATTTCGATCACACTCTCGATCCTGATCCTGATGACGTCGCTGTTCATCCAGGCGCCGCTGGAATTCTCCGCTTTTCCGACCGTTCTGCTGATCTCGACCATGCTGCGGCTGTCGCTCAACATGGCCTCGACCCGCCTGATCCTGTCGCACGGGCACGAGGGCACGGATGCCGCCGGTCACGTCATCGAAGCCTTCGGCAGCTTCGTGATGGGCGGCAATTTCGTCATCGGCATCATCGTCTTCGCCATCCTGATCATCGTCAACTTCGTCGTCATCACCAAGGGTTCGGGCCGTATCGCCGAAGTCGCGGCACGCTTCCACCTCGACGCCATGCCCGGCAAGCAGATGGCGATCGACGCCGACCTCTCCGCCGGCCTGATCGACGAGACGGTCGCCAAGCAGCGGCGCAAGGATTTGGAGGACGAGAGCGGCTTCTTCGGCGCCATGGACGGTGCCTCCAAATTCGTCCGCGGCGATGCCATCGCCGGCCTCCTGATCGTCTTCATCAACGTCGTCGGCGGCATGATCATCGGCGTGGCGCAGCAGGGTCTGTCCTTTGCCGATGCCGGCCGCAGCTACACGCTGCTGACCGTCGGTGACGGCCTCGTCACCCAGGTGCCGGCGCTGATCGTTTCGACCGCGGCCGGCCTGCTCGTCTCCAAGGCCGGCGTGTCCGGCGCCGCCGACAAGGCGTTGATGAAGCAGTTCTCCGGATATCCGCAGGCGCTCGCGATGTCCGCGGCGGTCATGCTGGTGCTGGCGGCCCTGCCGGGCATCCCGACCCTTCCCTTCCTGGCGCTCGGCTCCGGCGCCGGTGCGCTCGCCTGGCACGCCCGCAACCGCAACCGGGCGACTGCCAGGGCTGAGGAAGTCGCGAAGACCGCACCTGCGCCGGGAACGCCGGGCGCAGCCGGCTCCGCTGCGGCGGAGGAGCCGATCTCCGCGGCGTTGAAGATCGACGATCTCAAGATCGAGCTCGGCTATGCCCTGCTGCCGCTGGTCAACGGCCCCGACGGCACCGATCGCCTCACCGAGCAGATCAAGGCGCTGCGCCGCTCGCTCGCGATCGAGATGGGTTTTGTGATGCCCGCCGTGCGCATCCTCGACAACGTCCAGCTCGAAGCCAACACCTACATCATCAAGATCAAGGAGGTCGACGCCGGCACCGGCAAGATCTGGCCGAACCAGTTCATGGTCATGGACCCCGGCGGCAGCCAGGTGCAGGTGCCCGGCATCCACACCACCGAGCCGACCTTCGGCCTGCCCGCGACCTGGGTCGATGCCAGCCTCAAGGAGGAGGCCTCGCTCAAGGGCTATACCGTCGTCGACGCCGCGACCGTGCTCTCGACCCACCTCACCGAGCTGCTCAAGGCCAACATGTCGGACCTGCTCTCCTATGGCGAGGTGCAGAAGCTGCTCAAGGAGCTGCCGAAGGAGCAGGGCGAGCTGGTCAAGGACATCGTGCCCGGACAGGTCACCGTCTCCGGCATCCAGCGCGTGCTGCAGCTGCTGCTCGCCGAGCGCATCTCGATCCGCGACCTCTCGACCATCCTCGAAGGCATCGCCGACTCGCTCGCCTTCTCGCGCAATCCGGCCACCATGGTCGAGCACGTCCGCGCCCGCCTGGCGCGGCAGATCTGTGCGCAGAACACCTCTTACAGCGGCTACCTGCCGCTGATCGCGCTGTCGGCCCGTTGGGAACAAGCCTTCGCCGAATCCATTATCGGCCAGGGCGAGGAGCGCAGCCTCGCGATGCAGCCCTCGAAGCTGTCGGAGTTCATGACCGGCGTGCGCGACGCCTTCGAGCGCGCGGCGCGTGAAGGCGAGGCCCCGGTGCTGGTCACCTCTGCGGCAATTCGTCCCTTCGTGCGTTCCCTGGTCGAGCGGTTCCGGGCCCAGACGACCGTGCTGTCGCAGGCTGAAATCCACCCGAGGGCGAGGTTGAAAACGGTCGGAAGCATCTGATTTGCCTTAAGAAGCCGTGTGTTTTTTGGCCACAGGCAAATGGTTTTTCAGGTTTTGGCGCCTTGCCGATCGACGGCGGGCAAGGCGCTTGGCAGACACATTACAGCTTTGAAATAATTGCTAAATTGCACGATCAAGGGTCGTTTCTGATCGCGGCTTCTCACGTCCTGTCACGCCCTTGTGATCGCCTCTTGGGAACGAATCCCCCCAGTACTAGGTTGTTGGGCACCGGAAGCATGAACCTGCCCAAGCACGCAGGCGACTACTTCGGGTAGATGGCGGCAGGAGCCTTCCATGAACCACTCGATTTACAGCGCAGATCGCTCGACCCACCTCAAGATCGTGGTTGTCGCGCTCGTTGCCGGCATCACGGTGGCGGGTCTCGGGATCACCGCGCGTACGAGTTCAGATGAAGGCCTGACCCAGACCGCTCGCGTCATGAAGGCGGGCAAGCCGATCGCTATCACCAGCTCGAACGTTTCCCTCGTTCGCTAAGGAGATTTGAGTTTCAGGAATTCACGCGGCTCTTTATCAGCCCCCCAAAGTCGCCACGTGGATATGTAGACGACCCCAACCCCAAGTCGACTACAGAAAGCGCCCGCCCCCCACGGGCGCTTTCTCATGTCTGGGGTTTGTCGTCACCGTGAGCGCACGCGCGTGCAGCTGCGTCATTGCGAGGAGCTCTTGCGACGAAGCAATCCAGAATCCCTCCGCAGAGACATTCTGGATTGCTTCGTTACGCTCGCAATGACGATGGAAAACGTACCGCCGTCATCCCGCAACAGGCACGGATACTACCGCGCCCCATACGTCGGCGGCGGCGCCTGCACGGTTGGGACTGCCGCAGCGAATAGCTCGTCCTTGCTGCCCGACAACGGCGGATAGATGCGCTTGCGGTTGATCGTCTGCTTGGTTGCCTTCGCGGCCGCGCCGGTGGCGCGGACTTCGCGGTCCCACCCTTCCGTATAGAGTGCGCCCCAGCCGCCGAGATCGAGCACGGTCACGTACCAGTCTATCCGCAGCGGCAGCATCGGCAGGCCCGCGAGATCGGCGACCACATTGTGGCCGGCGAAGCGGCCCATCGGACGCGCGAACTGGCAGGACATCACGGTCGGATGCAAGCCGTCGACCACGCTCGAGGCGACGTCGCCGGCCGCGAACACGCCGCCGGCATCCGCAACCCGCATCATGGGATCGACCAGAAGACGCCCGAGGCGATCGCGTGCGTCCGGAAAGCTTGCGGCCAAGGGGCTCGCGCGCATCCCGGCACACCAGATCACCGTCCGCGTCGGAATGAACTCGCCCGAGCTCAGACGCAGTCCGGCGGCCTCGACGGAGACGACGCGCACGCCGAGCCGCGTCTCGACGTCAAGCGAGGCCAACGCCGTCGCGATGACGGGACGCGCATGCGCGCCGATCGTGGCGCCCACCGCCGGATTGGGATCGACCAGGATGATGCGGCGGCTGCCGGTGATGCCGGCGCGCGCCAGCCTGTCGGGCATCTCGGCCGCGACCTCGATACCGGTGAAGCCGGCGCCGACCACGACGATCGTCGAGCGCCCCAGCGCGGGCACGCTGCGTCCAAGCGAGGTGAGATGATCCTCGAGGTGGAGCGCCGCTGCATAAGTGTCGACGTCGAAAGCATGCTCGGCAAGGCCGGGAATGTCGGGACGCATCACTTCGCTACCGAGCGCCAGCACCAGCCGGTCATAAGCCAGCGTCTCGTCGCCGCCTCCCGTGACCAGAGAAATCTCCCGCCGTGCCGGATCGATGGCTTCGACCTCGCCGACCCCGTGACTGACGCCGATCGGATCAAGCAGCTGCGGCAGCGGAAGCGCGACCTCGCTGAGATCGGCCTCGTAATTGCGGACGCGGATGTTGTGGTAGGGATTGCGATCGATGACACGGATCTCGATGTCACGGCCGGCCGCACCGATCTCCTCGCGCTTGCGTGCGGCACCGATGGCCGCCCACAGACCTGCAAACCCGGCGCCGAGCACGACGATACGCGCCATGTCCGTTGACTGCATTTCCCAAAAGAGCGACGACGAAACGACGAACGATCAAGCTGTCTGACCGCGCAGACAAATATAGCTCATCCTGCCGGATGGACCAACTGCGGTGGTACCGGCGCGCCGCACAAATTCTCGGTCGGCTCAGGCCTCGCGCAGTTCCGACGGCGTCGCGGCAAAGCGCTTGCGGAAGGCGCGGTTGAAATAGGACAGATCGGAGAAGCCAGACGAGTGCGCGATGTCGCTGATCTTGCGGGTCCTGGCGCGGGGATCGCTGAGCAGCTTGCGCGCCTGCAGCAGGCGCTGTTCCAGCACGAATTCGGTGAAGGTCGTTCCGGCCTGCTCGAACAGGCGCTGTGCCTGACGCGGGCTCAGGCCGGAGCGCGTAGCAATCTCGGACAGGCAGAGATCGTTGCGGCCAAGCGCAGCCATCACGTCGGCGCGCATGAGATCGAGACGGGCCGCCGCATGACCTCGCCCGCGCGCGAGACTTGCATGTTCGGCGTCGGTGCCGAGCAGCAGGCCGACGAGATCGACCATGTGCTGCGCGGTGAGGCGCTGGCCGACGGCATCGAGATGCGGCGCATGATGGGCGGCAAGGGAGTGGTAGCGCAAGATCGTCTCGGCGAGCGCGCCGTCCGAGAGCACTTGCGACAGCTTGTCCTCGGCGCGCGGATTGATCTCGAGCAGCGCGCGGCGCGGCATGCGGATGGTGGTGAAGCGATCTTCCTCGGTGTGGCCGACGGTGCCGGTGATGCCCATGTCGACGAGCACCATTTGCGCGGGCGCAAGCTCCACGGCATGGCCGTTCTGCCCGACGCGGACGAGGCCCGCATGCGCGGCGATCAGGACGAGATCGTCGCTACCGTCGGCAAGGTGGCTCTGGGTACGTGAATATTGTGCGGAGGCGCCTTCGGGAATGGCGAGCGCGATATTGTCGACCACGCTGACCTGGAGCCGGCAATCGATGCTGTCGCCCCGGCTCGGCCCAATATCCAGGCCACAGGCCCCGAAAATCCGCTCGCGCCAATGTTCGAAGGCCGGACCGTGTGGCAGCCCCGCATATTGGTGAATGAAGATGCCCGACGTTTTCGCTGCATCCATCTGATTTCTCGCCCCTCTCCGGCACCATGATTGGGGGGCGCCGACTGCAAATTCCGGGCATTTGACGCCGCGAAACGCGGAGAGGTTCAAATCGGGGGCGGATTCGGCGGAATTTGTCGGAAGACGACGGCGGGACGGACCGTGGCGACAGAACCGATCAGGCATTGCCACCACATGTTGAAGCGTCCAATGCCCCCCGGGTCGTCCTGGACAAGCGAGCAGAGCGAGCGCCGATCCAGGACCCATTACCTCGGGGATTGAGTGGTTGCTCACCCGTGTTGCCATCGCTCACTCTTGCAACAAGCTCTTGGGGCAATGGGTCCTGGCTTTCGCCAGGACGACAATAGAAACCTACTTCTTCGCGGGCGCCTGTGGCTGTGACGATGGCACGGTTTCGATCAGCTTGCCGGAAAACACCGGCGCCGAGGTCGGCTGGCCGTTGGGCGAACCACCCGCCTGCTCGAGCGTGACGGCGTAGGTCGCGCCGTTGACAACGTCGGCATCGTACGAGCCGAGCACCGGTCGTGCGGTGAAATCGCCGGCGCCGATCACGCCGAGCGAACGCGGACGCGGCAGCTTGTCGGAGATCAGCCAGAGCTCGAAACTCTTGCCGGGCTCCGGTGTCGCGCCCACTTTACGCACCGTAAAGTTCTTGGTCGCGCCGTCGATGGTGAGGATGAAGGCGGGACCTCCGCCCTGGCCCTGCAACAGGGCGACATATTGCGACGACGCCGGGAGCGGCGCCGGTGTCTTCACCTCGACGGTCTGGATGCGCGGTGCCGGTCGCAAGCCGCCCGGCAGCGCGTCGGGCAGGAAGATCTGAAGCGACAGCGTCACGAGCAGCGCGGCCGCGAGCGCGCCGACGGCGGATGCGATGGTGCGCCAGCGCTTCACGCGGCCCTCGAGCCGGATCACGTTGCTGTTGTCGGCAACCGGCGGCGGTGGCGCACGCGCGACCTCCGGGTCCGGCGCGTGGACCTGCGGCATGAATAGCGGCACGACGTCGGGAATCGCATCGGTCTCAAGTCGCGCCGGGGCAGGCTGCTCCGCTTCGGGAGGCGGCGGCGGTTGCTGCATATTCTCCGACGGCACCTGCGGAGGCACGGTGTCGGGCGAGGAATATTCCGGCACAGGTGGCGGCGGCGCTGCGTCCGGCAGTGCTGGCGGATCCTGCGCAAAGCCTGTCCGCGCGAGCTCGGACCTGATGTTCTCCCACACGATCGGCCGCGGCTCGATCGAGCCGACCATCTGGTTGAGGACGCCGAGCCGGAATGCCCACGCCTGCACGACATCGGCGAACGCCTTGTCCACCGCCATCATGGTCTCGACCTGCGCGCGCTCGCCGGCGTCGAGCGTGCCGAGCGCATATTCCGCGGCGAGCGCGATATGGTCCTCCGTATAGGCCATCACTTGCGGTCCAGACCCACCCTCACCGTATGAGCTCCCGTAGCCCGAATCTCATAGCCCGAGACATTCGCGAATATCCATCATGCTGCGCCGAAGCCACGTCTTCACCGTGTTGACGGGCGCCGCGAATTTCTCCGCCAATTGCTCGCGGCTCCAGCCGTTGTAATAGGCGAGAAGCACGAGCCTCTGACGGTCCGGCTCGAGCCGGCCGATACATTCCAGCAGCCGCTTCAATTCCTCGGTCATCTCCCTCCGCGCCAGCGGATCGGGGCTGTCGCTTGCGACTTCCATCGCCTGGGGCTCTTCCTCGATGGAGACTTCCGTCTTCTTGCGCACGATGTCGATGGCGCGGTTGCGCGCGATCGACGCCATCCATGTGATCGGCGACGCGAGAGCGGGATTGAACTGGCCGGCGCTGTTCCAGATCTTGACGTAGGTCTCCTGAATGACCTCCTCTGCGAGATCCTGTCGGCGCAAGATACGGAGCACGACGCCATAGAGTTTCGCGCGCGTGGCGACGTAGAGGCGCTCGAACGCGGCCTGATCGCCCTGCGCCATCGCCCCAATCAGCCCGACCAGCTCTGCTGGCGTCAGCATTCAGCCCCCCAATGCGCGGCCCGTCGCATTCCGCGCAGGCGCTGGCACTCCGCCACCATAGCGCGCGAAAAAGCCGACCACCAAGGGGGCGCGGCGCCACACTGTGGACAGGGCATGCGAAAACCCGGACCTTGGGGTCCGGGTTCTGCAAATTCTCGCAGGTCTGGCGGCTAGCGTCTCAGGCGACGGCGCCCATGCGGGCACGCATCAGGCCGATGCTGTCGAGATCGGCCTGCTCGCGGGCGTTTTCCTCGGCGCGTTCGCGGGCCTGATCGCGCTCGTCAAGGAGCTCGACCTTCTTCAGCTCCTCGAAGGCTTCGGCCAGCGCAGCCTTGGCTTCGTCGAGCTGGCCCTTCAGCTCGTCGGCCGAGCGGGTCAGGTTCTCGCGACGCTGGATGGCAGCCTTGGCGTAGGTCGGATAGGCGAAGTGCGAGGGATCGTTGATCCCGGCGCGCTCCTGCTCGGTCGAGATCTCGCGTTCAAGATCGGTCGACATCCGCTGGAAGTCGGCGATCATGGTCTCGATCTGGGTGACCCGGCGGCGCTTCTCGTCGACCTGAAATTTCTTCAGGCGGATGAGTGTATCACGTGACTTCATCGACTCGTACTCCCCAGAAGTCCCTTGGCTGCACGTGGGACAACACCGGTCTCCCCACAGGCCCGACGGGGGCCAAGACCGGCTCTACTACTCTGTGGGATGGGATGATGACGGGACAAAGTTAGCGTTCCGTTTCCAAATCACCAAGGATTTGCGCCAACTGGCGGTAGCCGTCCGCCAGCGATGCATTTTCATCCTTGCGCTGGCGCAGGAAGGCCTCCAGCGGCTCGTGCAGGCGGATCGCCTCGTCGACCTCGGGGCTGGAGCCGGCGCGGTAGGCGCCCAGACGGATCAATTCTTCCATGTCGGCATAGGTCGCCATCACCGCCCGCGCCTTCTGGATGGTCGGCCAGAACTGCGGGTCGGCCGATTTCGGCATGGTGCGGGAGATGGATTTGAGGATGTTGATGGCGGGGTAGCGGCCGCGCTCGGCGATCGAGCGCTGCATCACGATGTGTCCGTCGAGGATGCCGCGGACGGCATCCGCAATCGGCTCGTTATGGTCATCGCCATCGACCAGCACCGTGAAGATCGCGGTGATGGCGCCCTCCCCGAGGCCCGGACCGGCGCGCTCCAGAAGCTTCGGCAGCTCGGTGAACACGGTCGGCGTGTAGCCCTTGGCGGTCGGCGGCTCGCCAGCGGACAGGCCGATCTCGCGCTGGGCCATGGCAAAGCGCGTCACCGAATCCATCAGGCAGAGGACGTCCTGCTCCTCGTCGCGAAAATACTCGGCGACCGCAAGCGTCAGATAGGCGGCCTGGCGGCGCATCAGCGCCGGCTCGTCGGAGGTCGCGACCACGACCACGGAACGGGCCAGGCCCTCCTCGCCAAGGTCGTCCTGCAAGAATTCCTGCACCTCGCGGCCGCGTTCGCCGATCAGCCCGATGACGCTGACGGCGGCATCGACGTTGCGCGCAAGCATCGACAGCAGCACCGACTTGCCGACGCCGGAGCCTGCGAAGATGCCCATGCGCTGGCCGCGGCAACAGGTCAGAAAGGTGTTCATCGCGCGCACGCCGAGATCGAGCGGCGCGCCGACGCGCTTGCGCGAGTGCGCCGGCGGCGGCGAATTGCGGTACGGCATCGGCGCCGGGCCCTGCGGCAGCGGCCCCTTGCCGTCGATCGGCTCCCCCAGCGCATTGACGACGCGGCCGAGCCAGGCCGCGCAAGGCCGCACCTGATTTGCGGCATTGGCGATGACGGCCTTGCAGCCGCGCCGTACGCCGTCCAGACCGGCGAACGGCATCACGACGGCGTTGTTGCCGGAGAAGCCGATCACCTCGCAGGGGATGGAACGGTTGCCGCCGGTCTCGATCACGAGCCGCGCGCCGACCGACATCGCATGGATCGGACCGGCGACCTCGACCATCAGGCCGCGCACGCCGACCACACGGCCATAAATATTGATGCCGTCAATGTCGCCGATCTGTTCGGCAAGAGCCTTCACAAGAGGGCCTTCATGAGGTGATCGCCTTCATAATCCGGGGTTTCGTGGCGAGAACCTTAAGTTTCGCCATATTTCTGAACGGCGCTTAACTTCGTGTTTACCCGCATCGTTAATCATTGCGTCACTGTCTTTGTGACTGAGCGTGGCTCCCCTTCAGAAGAAGGCTGAGTCGCGGGAGTCGGTTAGGCCCGTCTCTTAAAGTGGAACTTGAACGCAACCGGATAACGAAAGCTGCTTCGCACACAAGACCTTAGGGCGATTCGACGAAAATTGCATCTACAGGGCTTGCGTTCCAGAATCAGAATTTGTTAACCATCTGTTGTCAGGATCCGAATCAGTTGTTCAAAGGCGTTTTGTTGTGTGCCGCGAATGCGGCCGACCTGACGCCCAGGAGCGGCGACTATGGGGAACTGGCATGCGCGTTTTGCTGATTGAAGATGACAGCGCCGTCGCGCAGTCGATCGAGCTGATGTTGAAGTCTGAGAGCTTCAACGTCTACACGACCGATTTGGGGGAAGAAGGCGTCGATCTCGGTAAATTATACGATTACGACATTATCCTTCTCGACCTCAACCTGCCCGACATGTCCGGCTACGACGTGCTCAAGCAGCTTCGGGTCTCCAAGATCAAGACACCCATTCTGATCCTCTCCGGCCTCGCCGGCATCGAGGACAAGGTCAAGGGTCTCGGCGTCGGCGCCGACGACTACATGACCAAGCCCTTCCACAAGGACGAGCTGGTTGCCCGCATCCACGCGATCGTGCGCCGCTCCAAGGGCCATGCCCAGTCGGTGATCCAGACCGGCGACCTCGTCGTCAACCTCGACACCAAGACCGTGGAAGTCGGCGGTCAGCGCGTGCATCTGACCGGCAAGGAATACCAGATGCTGGAGCTGCTCTCGCTCCGCAAGGGCACGACCCTCACCAAGGAAATGTTCCTCAACCACCTCTATGGCGGCATGGACGAGCCCGAGCTGAAGATCATCGACGTCTTCATCTGCAAGCTCCGCAAGAAGCTCGCCAATGCCTCCGAAGGCCGCAACTTCATCGAGACCGTGTGGGGCCGCGGCTACGTGCTGCGCGAGCCGCACGAGGTCGAAGAGCGCATCCCCGCCTGATCCTGGGTTTTACCCGCGAGCCCTTCGGGGCTTGCTCCTCCCAGCCTGGACCCCGCCGCAAATGGCGGGGTTTTGTTTTTTGGGGACGCGAACGGGGCCTCATCGTCCTTGCGCCGTTGAACCGCTATCCTTCCCCCGCCGACGAATGGTCGCTGCACGATGGGGGAACGATGATCCTGCAATCACTGGCCGGCCTGCCCGCCTTCCTGGTCTATTTCTGCACCGGGCTGATCGCGATCGTGGCGTACCTGTTCGTCTACACCCGCATCACGACGCATAACGAATTCCAGCTGATCCGCGACAACGATCCGGCTGCGGCGATCGCACTCGGCCTCAGCCTGCTCGGCTTCGTGGCGCCGCTTGTCAGCGCGATCGCGCATTCGGCCAATGTGCTGGACTGCCTGATCTGGGCGATGATCGCGCTGATCGTCCAGATCGTCGTGTTCTTCCTGGTGAGAGTGCCGGTGCCGAACCTGTCGGCGCGGATTGCCGCCGGCGAACTTGCAGCTGCCATCTGGCTCGGGCTGTCCTCGCTCGCCGCAGGCCTGCTCAACGCCGCCTGCATGATCTACTGACATGACCGACAAGCGCTCCAAAAAGGAGTTCGGCAAGCGCCGGCCGGCGGCCGGACCGCCGCCTGCACAACAGCCGGTGAAGCGCTCCGGCCATGTCGCGCTGCTGGTGATGGGCACGATCGCGGTCGGCACCACCGCCTACACACTGATGCCGCGGCAGAATTGCGAGCCCTCCCCTGCCGGCATGGACCCGGCGGTGCAAGCGAGCACCTCGTGCAGCAGCAGCCGCAGCTCCTCCAGCGGCGGCGGCAGTTCGTCGCGATCGAGTTTCTTCAGCAGCGACTCCTCGAGCCATTCCTCGTCCGGAACGTCGTCCGATTCAGGCTCCGGCGGCGTGAGCCGCGGCGGCTTCGGCTCGTTTGGCCATGGCTTCTCCGGCGGCGGCTGACCCATGCAACGCATCGTCTGCCCCGAGCGCGACGACTGGCGGCAGACCGCCGAACAATGCGGCTTCGCCTTCCACACCATCGACGGTGAGCGCTATTGGGACGAGCGCGCTTATTACGCCTTCACGCTCGACGAGATCGAGCGTGGCATCGAGGCGCCGACCGGCGAGATCGACGCGATGTGCCTGGAGCTCGCCGGCCGCGTGATCGGCGACGAGCGCCATCTGCAGCGCTTGAAGATACCGGAGGCGTTCTGGAGCCTGATCGCCGAGAGCTGGGCACGAGACGACCGCAGCCTCTATGGCCGGCTCGATCTGAAATTCGACGGCAAGGGACCGGCAAAGCTGCTCGAATACAACGCGGATACGCCGACCTCGATTTTCGAAGCCGCGGTCTTTCAATGGACCTGGCTCGAACAGGCGATCGAACGGCGCATCATCCCGTCGCGGGCCGACCAGTTCAACTCCATCCACGAACGATTGATCGAAGCCTGGAAGCAGATTGCCGCTACCCGCCACGTCCATCTCACCGGCACCACGGGCAATGAGGAGGACGCCGGCACGCTCGCTTATCTCGAAGATACCGCGCGCCAGGCGGGACTGACGACCACGCTATTCGACATCGAGGCGATCGGCTGGCGCAATGATACCGGCGGCTTCGTCGATCTCGACGACCGCGACATCACGCTCGCCTTCAAGCTCTATCCCTGGGAATGGATGTTCCATGACGCCTTTGGCGCAAAGCTCAAGGATGCACAGACACGCTGGATCGAACCGCCGTGGAAGGCGGTGCTCTCCAACAAGGGCATCCTGCCGCTGCTATGGGAGATGTTTCCGAACCATCCCAATCTGCTACCGGCGTTCTTCGAGGACGATCCGCGGGCAGCCGAGCTCGGTAGCTCCTATGTGCGCAAGCCGCTGCTGTCGCGCGAAGGGGCCAATGTCACGCTGGTGTCTGGTGGAATGCCGCTCGACGAGCAGGCAGGCCCCTACGGCGCCGAAGGATTCGTGCGGCAGGCGCTCGCGCCGCTGCCGAATTTTTCCGGCTTCTATCCCGTGATCGGAAGCTGGCTGGTGGATCACGAACCCTGCGGCCTGTCGATCCGCGAGGACGAAAGCCCGATCACCGGCAACGGCTCGCGGTTTCTGCCGCATGCGATCTTGTGAGGTGCGCTCTTCATTCCTTCTCCCCTTGTGGGAGAAGGTGGCGCGAAGCGCCGGATGAGGGGTTCTATCCGCGAGTTCAAGTGTCGGTGGGCTCGCGGATAGAACCCCTCACCCGTGGGGGGGCGGCGGGGGGGGGGCCCCCCCCCCCCCCCCCGGGGGGGGGGGGGGGGCGGGCGCCCCCCCCCCCCCCCCGGGCGCGAGCA
>NZ_JBVVPP010000012.1:195149-198051 GCF_055811315.1 Bradyrhizobium sp. MI1.4
GGGTTGGGGGGTTTACCCCGCGTTGTCCCGGGGGGGGGGGGCGGGGGTATACACCCCCCACCCGGCCCCCCCCCCCGGGGGCCCGCCACCCTCTTCCGCAAGGGGAGAGGGGAAGAACGCATCTCACCGCGCCGCTGCTACCTTCAATGACGGCGGCATCAATCCACCCATCGGGCGCCCGGAGCGCGTCGGATTGAGCTGATAGAGGCCACGACGATCGGCGATCGGGCGGAACGCGTCGGTAATTCCGACGACGGATTCGGCGGCGCCCAACAGCAGCGTGCCGTCGGCTTCCAAAACCTTCGCCATGCGCTCGAAGATCACGGCCTTGGTGTCCTGGTCGAAATAGATCAGCACATTGCGGCAGAAGATCACGTCGAACGTGCCGAGATGGGAGAAGTCCTGCAACAGATTGAGCTGGCGGAACTGCACCATCGCGCGAATGTCGGCATTGAGCTGCCAGACTTCGCCCGCTTGCGTGAAGTATTTCATCAGGTGCTGGATCGGCAGGCCGCGCTGCACCTCGAACTGGCTGTAAACGCCGGCCTTGGATTTCTCCAGTACCTCCTGCGACAGATCGGTGGCCACGATCTCGATGCGCCAGCCGGCGAAGGCTGCGCCCATCTCCTTCACGCACATCGCAATCGAATACGGCTCCTGTCCCGTCGACGACGCCGCCGACCAGATGCGCAGCGACTTGCGCGCCGCGCGCGCTCGAAGCAGTCCCGGCAGAATCGTTTCGCGCAAGTGATCGAACGGGATCTTGTCGCGGTAGAAGAAAGTCTCGTTGGTGGTCATCGCTTCGACCACATCGCTCGCAAGCCGTCCGTCGCCATTCCTGATCTTCAGCACGAGATCGGGAATCCCGGCGAGGCTCGCCTTGCGGGCCAGCGGCAGCAGCCGGCTCTCGACCAGATACTGCTTGTCCGGCGAGAGATCGAGGCCGGAGCGCTCTTTCAGGAACTTGCGTAGATAGTCGTAGTCAACAGGCGTCACGAACGGTCTCCCGCAAACAGGCGATTGACCCTGGCGCCGATCTGGTTGAGCGGCAGGATCGCCGCGCAGATGCCGGCATTGGCGGCTGCGCCCGGCATGCCCCAGACCACGCTGGAGGCTTCGTCCTGCGCGATCACGCTGCCGCCGGCGGCGACGATGTCCTTGCCGCCGCGCATGCCGTCCGAGCCCATGCCCGTCAGGATCACGGACAGGATGGCGCCATGCCAGATGTCGATGGCGGACGTGAACAGCGGATCGACCGCGGGCTTGCAGAAATTGACGGCGGGACCGTCGTCGAGCGCGATCGCCACGTCGGCGCCGCTACGCACGACGCGCATGTGCTTGCCGCCCGGCGCAAGATAGATGCGGCCCGGCTTCACCGGCTCGCCGTCGACCGCCTCCGCCGCCGGCTTCCGGCTCGTGCGTGCCAGATGCTCGGCGAGAATGGTGGTGAAGGTAGGCGGCATGTGTTGGGTAATCAGCACCGGGACGCGGTCGATCACGGGGCCAAGCTCGGCGACGAGCGCCATCAGGGCCTGAGGACCGCCGGTCGATGAGCCGATCAGCAGCACCCTCGGGGCTTGGGTCGAGAACGGACGCGTGGATAGCGGCGAGGACGACGACGGCGCATGGACGGCCGGAGCGGCCGCGGACGCGGCAGGCCGCGCGACAACCGGCCCACGTGTCGCCGGAGCCGGGCTTGCGGGCGCGAGCGGCGGGCTCGCAACCGCGGCCTTGCGGCGCAGCCGTGCGCCGAGGTGGCGGATTTTCTGGATCAGGTCGTGATGAAAGATGTCCGCAGCCGAAGCCTCGCGCGTCGATTCCGGCTTCGGAATGTAGTCGGCGGCGCCGAGCGACAACGCCTTGAAGCTGATCTCCGCGTTGCGGCGGGTCAGCGTCGAGGCCATGATGATGACGAGATCGCGCTTCTTCGCCAGGAGTTGCGGCAGCGCCGAGATGCCGTCGAGCTCGGGCATTTCGATATCGAGCACGGCAACATCGGGATTGATGCGTTCGATCTGGTTGACCGCCTCGAGCCCGGTGCGCAGCGAGGCCGCGACCTCCATGTCGTGCTCGGCGCCGATCCAGCGCGAGATCAGACCGCGGATGACGACGGAGTCATCGACGACCATCACCCGCAACGGTCCGGCTTCCCGCGACGAGCCCGGGGTCGAATTACCTGCGAACGCAACACTCATTACTCACCAACTCAGACTGAAACGGTCAGTTGAAAACAAACGCCGAAGGAGCCGTTCAGCCTCCAGGGCGGTCGCTCAGATAAGGCCGACTTCCTGGAATTTCGCCGTCACGATGTCCTTGTCGAAGGGCTTCATGATGTACTCGTTGGCGCCAGCGTGCAGCGCGCGCGCGATATGCGCGACGTCGTTCTCGGTGGTGCAGAACACCACCTTGGGCTGGTCGCCGCCGGGCATGCGCCGGAGATGGCCGAGGAACTCATAGCCGTCCATCACCGGCATGTTCCAGTCCAGCAGCACCGCATCGGGCAAGCCGCGCTTGCAGGCCTCCAGCGCCTTCTCACCGTCCTCGGCTTCGAGGATCTGGAAGTCGAGGCCCTCCAGGATCCGGCGCGCAACCTTGCGGATGACGCTGGAATCATCAACGACGAGACAAGTTCGCATGTGAACCTCTGCTTCCCCCCTTTTGCGGGGGCACTTCCAATTGCAGGTACGTCGGCGGATGTGCCGGCGTATCAGGCCGCCATCATATCGGGCGCGAGCTCGAGGACGCGATCGACGTCGAGGACGACCATGAGCTGGCCGTCGAGACGGTGGACACCGCCGGCGAGCTTGGCCATGCGGGGGTCGAGATTGACGGGGTTTTCTTCCATGCCGTCCTCGGCGAGCCGCAGCACTTCGCCGATCTGGTCGATCAGCAGACCATAGGA